>CAYJMB010000001.1:0-55800 GCA_964371455.1 uncultured archaeon
CACCTCTGAATTATTGTCAAAAGGAGTATATAAGTCCAGATAAGTTTACATTATCCTGCCCACATGGATTTACAATTTTTGTAAACAATTTATATCGGTATGTTCATATATATAAATATAATCTGTCCCAAACTCTGATTGCTATGGTGAAAATAAACAAATTAAGATTCGATAAAAAAGGCGCGCAAAGTTTTCTAAGCCCTCTTGAAACTGATACGCTACTTATTCTTTGGAAATTGGAGCAGGCAAGAACTAGGGAAATTCATAAGGTTTTAAGCCGAAGGAAAAAGGTTGCCTTGACCAGCATCGCAGTTACTCTTGACAGGCTGCATCAGAAGGACTTAGTTACTAGAAAAGTAGAGAACGGCCGGGGCGGCAGCCATTATATATATTCTCCTCGTTTTTCCAGGCAGGAATTTGAGGAATCGATTGTCGACCATACAGTAAACAAGCTTATTAATAATTTCGGACAAGTGGCAGCCAACTACTTTTATAAAAGATTCTCAAAGGGGCAGGACAAATGATACTTGGGTGTTTTGCTGGATTTGTTATCGATGCTGATAAATTATTATTAATGACAAGCTCTATCTCTTTTGCGATAATCACGCTTTTAATTCTCAGCAAATTTAAGCTCTCGACAAAAGCAAAAATAGGTTTTATTTACGGTCATCTCATTTTCCTGTTTTTCCCGTTTGTTGTTTTGACAACAACTGCTGTATGCAGCGTAGGCTGCATGCCCTGTGCAAACAATCTTGCTAACCTTGTGGCGCTAGCTTTGCCGACAACATTATTATTGAGCGCAATAGCCAGCTTTTTTGTTATTCCTGGTTTTTACATGTTCTTTAACAAAAAGGCAGAAATCAAAAATGCGCGTTTGCTCAAATTTGTAAAAGTGCATTCTGCGCGAATAAAAATTCATATGCCTAAAGTATACATTATAGATAATGCAAACCCTGTCGCCTTTTCATTCAGGTCATTCAAGCCTATGGTATTCGTTTCTGCCAGGCTTACAGAGCTGCTTAATAAAAAAGAGATAGAAGCCGTACTGTTGCACGAGCTGGGGCATTTAAAGCGCAAAGCATCCGTGTTGACAATGTCTGTTTCCATACTTAGATTTTTCTCTCCTCTTTCGCTTCTTGCAAGATTTCATCACGATTCGGATATAGAAGAAACATATGCGGACAAGTTTGCCATTAGAATTCAGAAAACGAACAGGTATATCAGATCCGCTAAAAGAAAGATTGATGAGTTTGAGCAAGCTCAAAGCTGAAAAAAGCAATCGAGCGTGGAATGGAAATATGAAGCCAATAAGATCAAAACTGGAAAGAATGATACTTAATGCGGTCAACCAAAAGAGCGGAGCTTCCGAATTTCTGGCGAATGCTCTATACACGGACATCTGAGGGAGAAATAGTGAAGTTGTTTGGTAAGAAATGAATTCGGGATACAAAGCATTTGTCAATCCATTAACCGCATGCTCATGAGCGACGTACAAATGCCCTGCCACAGAGGACGAAATAACACCCGCCTTAATAAGTATCCCTACAGCGCCATCAAAAAGACACAGGATACCATGCGCTATGGATCTGATTAGAACCCTATTTTTTGAATCCAAACACAAGTAACACCAGAACTAAATTTTACCTATTTTCAAAGCCCCGAAATCGAAGCCAAAATATCCTTTCTCGCCTTGCTTTGTTTCGTGAGGCAAAGTACTGTTGACTGCACTTTTCCTTTTGCTGCCTCTATATTCAGCGCCTAGGTTTGTAGTGGCATCGGCTTTTTTGTATTTCCTAGCTGCGCGCCTTCTCTTTTTCTTTTCGACATCTGAATAGGTGCTGAGGTCTTCCACCAAATCGTCATCAAATAAATCCGTTGCTTCGTCAGAAAGATATGTCTTGGCAAAAGTGAACTTGCCGGGCTTTTCTTCGGCGAACAGATCTTTTGCGCCTAGATCAGGCTTCTTTAATTTGGTGTTTTCCAATGCCAAAATCTCAGAATCGTTATTAATCTTTCTCATATTCCTTAATAGTATAGTTATTAAATTTAAGCCTAATTGTTAATAACTTCTGGCTCTGCTTTAAATATACTTTATTAACAATAGAATTATGCCAATTATAAGCGTTTCACTTGATGCTGAAATCATGCAGGAAGCAGACAGGCTCATTGCAAAGAAAGGTTACAAAGGCCGCTCAGAAATTGTGCGCGCGGGCCTCAGAAACCTTATTGCCGATTCCAAGCAGCTCGAAAGCGTACAGGGAAAAATAACGTGCGTCCTCATGATAGTGCATAAAGACAAGTACGAGGATTTTGTGAGCAGGATAAAGCATAAGTTTGAGTCGCTTGTTATCACTCATCTGCACAGTACACTTCAGGATGAAAAGTGTCTGGACGTCTTCATTATTTCCGGTAATGCGGACAAAATAAAATTGCTTGTCAATTCCTACGAAATAAGCAGAAAAATAAATTACATTAAAGCTTTCGTGCCTTAATTATTTGGCGTCTAGAAAACAGCTTCAACGTAAGCTGCGACAACTACGAGAAATTCTGCTGCGAGGAGGAGGACAAGCGCGTCGAATGCAATCTTCTTAAATTCCCTGCTCATTGCTTTTTCGCGCAGAACGCCTACAGAAAGGATGCCGCCTGCAAGCCCGGCGATGAAGTATGCGACAATTTCTGGTATGCCATGCAAGGCTATGGAGCCAAGGCCGACAGGCACGCCATAGAGGTACGCCACAGGGCTTGAAAGTCCTGACTCTATAAAAGACCTTACCAGAAGGCCCACATAAACTGCTATAACTGATGCATTCCAGGCGAGGATGAATATTGCTCCTGCGCCGAATGCCAGTGACAAGACAAACATCATGACCATGACCTGCGTGTTATTGAGGAGGAACCTGACAAAGTCTGTATTTTCTGTTGCGCTGCCTGAAGGGGAGCCGGAAAAGCTTTTCAGGGTTTCTGTCTGGAGAGAAAACGCAGGCTCTGCGTCTGCATAGAAAATAAACAAAAAGCTCATAGCTATGATTATGCCAAAGAAGAATGCTGAAAATGAATAGATGAGTTTCTGATGCCTGACAAACAAATTGCCCTGAATTTTTCTTTCTGCTGCCTGGTCTTCTTTTTCTTCCTCAATCTCAAAGAGCTTCTGGAAGAACGGAACGAAGATGATGGTGAGGAACGCGACAGATAAAATTGAGGACTGCCCCGGGAAAATGCTCAGTGAGAAAAGGATGGATATTAGTGTGTAGATAAAAGAAACCAGAAAAATCTCCCACGGCCTGTCTTCTGCCTGCTTTGGGTTGAGAATGGATTCAAGCACCATGATATTTCTTGTGAAAGGCGCTATAAATTACTAATTACTATCAATCCTCAGACTTATCTGTTTGATATAGGTGTCCTGGTTTGCCGTCAGAATATTCTTTCACTAATTTGAACCTGCCATAACCTGAAGAGCGAATCCTTTAAGTTCTTTTCTGCGACATTCTTTCAGATGGCGATAGGTATTGTTGGGTACGGCGCGTACATTCCGCGCTTCAGGATAAAGGTTGAGGAAATAGCAAAGGTCTGGGGCACGGACGCTGCGGCCATAAGAGACGGGCTTCTTGTTGAGGAAAAGAGCGTGCCTGACCATGATGAGGATACAATAACAATAACTGTGGAAGCTGCGCGGAATGCACTGGTGCGGGCTGGGATAGATCCGAAGCTCATTGGCGCTGTTTTTGTAGGCAGCGAGAGCCATCCATATGCAGTGAAGCCTAGCGGAACTGTTGTGGCTGAGGCGCTTGGCATAGGAACAACATATACGACTGTAGACACAGAGTTTGCCTGCCGCGCTGGAACAACTTCTATGTACATATGCTACGGTCTTGTGAAGGCTGGAGAGATAGAGAATGGCTTGGCCGCGGGCGCGGACACTGCACAAGGACAGCCTGGGGATGCGCTGGAATACACAGCTGCTGCAGGCGGAGCCGCTTTTATTATCGGTAAAGACCCGCTGGCAGAGATAGAAGCATATTTTTCCTTTACATCGGACACGCCGGATTTCTGGAGACGGGAGGGGGAAGAATATCCGAAGCATGGCGCACGATTCACAGGAGAACCTGCCTATTTCAGGCATGTTGTAAGCGCGACAAAGGGCCTGATGGAGAAGACGGGATTAAGGCAGCAGGATTTCCACCATGTTGTGTTTCATATGCCGAATGGGAAATTCCCGATGCGCGCCGCAAAACTGCTGGGATTTGATGCCAAGGTATTGGAACATGGACTTCTTGTCAGCAGGATAGGCAATACATATTCTGGATCATCTTTGCTTGGGCTGACAAGCGTGCTGGATATTGCAAAGCCTGGTGAGAGGGTCTTGGTGACATCGTTTGGTTCAGGTGCGGGGTCGGATGCATTTTCATTCATGGTGACAGACAAAATACTGGAAAGAAGGGATAAGGCTCCGAAAACAGAAAGCTACATTGCAAAGAAAACTTATGTTGATTACGGCACTTATGCGAAGCTAAGAGGAAAGTTGAAGGTGTGATAGTTATGGGCGTTGCGGTGACTGATAGGTTCGATGAGAGAAGGATTGAAGCGGGCCGTGAGGATTATAAAAAGATGGAACGTGCACTGTACTATGATGAAAGGCGGCCTGAAGTTTATGGGGTTGTGATATGATGGCCGAGCTGACTACGCGTGAAATTTCTTTCGTTGGGAAAATAGCTAGCGGGAAGAAATTGCGGGCACAAG
The DNA here is from genome assembly GCA_964371455.1 of uncultured archaeon. Classification (GTDB taxonomy): domain Archaea; phylum Aenigmatarchaeota; class Aenigmatarchaeia; order GW2011-AR5; family GW2011-AR5; genus JACQNX01. Next base: position 4,738 of record CAYJMB010000001.1, read on the forward strand.
AAATAGGCGAATTGCTGCAGCAGAAATGGTATGTAGATGTGAAAATGATGTGAAAATATGAGGTGTGAATGGTTGTGAAAAAGATAAATCCTTTCAATGAGAGGATACTGCAAACAGGCGCCTGGAATGTGTAGAACTGAAAAATGCACTGGCGGCTTGTGGGAAAGATGAAAATCCTGTAATAAAGTCCATAATGTTTGTTGGTAGAGGAAGGTTAAGATTAATTCAGAATGCCCCTACAGCGTTACAATTAATTACTATAACAGAACATCTAGGATGCGAATACAATGAAAAACGTGGCAGTAGTTGGTATCGGTCAGACGAAGTTCGGTGAGCACTGGGACAAGTCGCTGAAGGATATGATATGCGAGGCTTCGCTTGCTGCTGTGGCGGATGCTGGCGTGGAAAAGAAGGATATTGAAAGCATTTACATTGGAAATATGTCTGCTGGAAGATTTGCAGGGCAGGAACATCTTGGCGCGCTTGCAGCGGACTGCATAGGCGTGAGTGTGCCGGCGACACGGTACGAAGCTGCGTGCGCTTCGGGCAGCGTGGCTTTCAGGAATGCGTACAATTCTGTGGCAGCGGGGCAGGAAAAGCTCGTGCTTGTCATAGGTGTGGAAAAGATGACTGATATCAGCATCCCGGCTGCTGTGCTGAGCTTGGCAGCTGCTGGTGATCAGGAATGGGAGGCTGCGGCGGGGCTGACATTTGCAGGCGCTTACGCGCTCATTGCGAGAAGGCACATGCATGAATTCGGCACAACCAGGGAGCAGCTTGCAGCTGTGGCTGTCACAAACCATAAGAATGCTGTTGGAAATCCTTATGCGCAATTTCCTCATGCTGTTGCGCTGCAAGATGTTCTGGATGCTAACATGATTGCAGAACCCCTTGGCCTGCTGGACTGCTCTCCTATAACAGACGGGGCTGCGGCTGTTGTCGTTGCGGAAGAGGGCATTGCAAAGAAGTTGAATAATTTGCCGGCATGGGTTCTGGGTTCGGGGCAGGGCGCTGACACGCTTGCGCTGCACAGCAGGAAGTCTCTTGTAGAAATGCAGGCGACAAAACAGGCTGCCAAGAGGGCTTTTGAGCAAGCTGGGATAGAAAGGAAAAACATTAATGTTGTGGAGGTACACGACTGCTTTACTATTAATGAGATCATTGGTTTAGAGGATTTGGGCTTTTGTGAAAAGGGTAAAGGAGGCAAATTTGTTGAGGACAGAAAAATAGAAAAAGATGGTGAGGTTCCTACAAACACGCTCGGCGGGCTGAAGGCATGCGGGCATCCTGTAGGTGCGACTGGGGTGAGGCAGATTATTGATATCGCGCGCCAGCTCAGGGGCAAGGCGTACAATCAAGTCCAAGGGGCTCGATACGGCTTGAATCTGAATATCGGAGGGTCTGGGGCGACGGCGGTTGTTAATATTTTTGGGAGTGAGTTGAATGGAAGAGGGTTGGGTTAATGCCGCACAGGTCTAGTGTTGCGCAGCCATGGAGGATGCAGGCGAGCAGGTACCGGCTTGCGGGCAGTGAGTGTGTTATTTGTAAGAATGTGGATTTTCCTCCCAGAAGGATTTGCAGTAAGTGTGGAGGGCATGATTTGGTAGAACAAGTTATGAGTGGTGAGGGGGTAATAGAAACATTTACTATAATACATACAGCTCCTGAAGGATTTGAGGGCACAACACCTTATGCCATTGGACTTATCCGACTGAAAGAGGGGCCACTTATAACAGCGCAAATTGTTGGTGATGCTGAAAATATTGAAATTGGAAAAGATGCCAAAGCTGTTTTTAGAAAACTTTATGAGCATGGCAAAGGCGGGCTCATACACTACGGATTCAAATTTGAGGTTGTGGATTAGTTTTAGTTTTCGGATTTTAAGGTTGTGAGGTTGTATGAACACGATTCTACTACTAATCTGACTCTTATCAAAACCAATAATTCCAAGAGATTTATGGTGCTGAGAGGCCTTGATTTCTCATGGAGATGGTTGCTATGAGGTTGTTGTTTGTGGTGATTGTTTGTGGGTTCTGGTTTGTGGCGTTTTGTGGGAAAATATGGAAAACGAACAACCTTGATTTCTTGTAGCAATGCAAAATTGAACAACCTATAGTTCTTATAACAATGTTATTGTACAGACAACAACAACAGGAGGTTCCATGAGAAAAGAGGGGGTGTGTTTGGTTTTTGGAAGTATATTTCAAGAAACCTTGGTTTCCGATAGAGATAAGTTTATATATGCTGGAAGAGAAATAAGGGTATTCTCGGTTTTTTATTATTTTAGTTTTTTGTTTTAATTGTCATGCGGGGGTTGTGGAATGGAATCAGTGACTACTACAGCGACAAATAAGATATCACATATAGCACCGAATATTGCACCGAGCATATCAGCCAACATCTTTTCTCAATACATACAGAACGAAGGCATATTCAAGGACAAAAAATTTCTCTCCTCGTCTTTTATTCCGCAAACAATTCCACACAGGGAACAAGAGATACAACAGATCAGTTCTGTGCTTGCACCTGTTCTCAAAGGGTACAAACCAAACAACATCTTCATTTACGGGACTTGTGGAACAGGGAAAACCATATGCACCAAATTTGTTCTCAATCAGCTTGCAGAGATTTCCAGAAACAAGATCACGACACTTTATGTAAACTGCAAGATGAAAAAAGTCGCTGACACAGAATACAGACTATTTGCGCAGATGCTGAAAGACCTCAATGAATTTGTGCCGGATACAGGGTTGCCTACTGATGTGCTTTACAGAAAATTCTTTGCCAAGATAGAAGAAAGAAAGATGGCCGTAATCATAGTTCTGGATGAGATTGACACGCTGCTGAAAAAGGTTGGTGATGAGTTCCTCTACAACTTCACACGCATCAACACAGAGCTGATCAAATCGCATGTCACCATCATAGGCATAACAAATGACCTTGCGTGCAGGGACAGGCTGGATTCGCGGGTAAAATCATCACTGTCAGAAGAGGAGATCATGTTCAAACCGTACAATGCTGTGCAGTTAAAAGATATACTCGGGACGAGGGCTAAAATGGGATTCAGAGATGATACCATTGAAGATGGGGCACTGAGCAAGTGCGCGGCACTGGCTGCGCAGGAACATGGAGACGCGCGTAGGGCTCTGGACCTGCTGAGGGTTGCAGGAGAAGTAGCAGAGCGCCTCGGTGAAAAGGCTGTTTCAGAAAAGCATGTAGACCTAGCTGAGCAGAAGATAAATCTGGACCGCATCACAGAAGCTGTGCGCATACAACCCAGACAATCTCAGGCTGTCCTGTACTCTGTCCTGATGCTGGAAAAAAGAAACAAATCGCAAAAGAAATGGGCAGACCTGCGGCTGCTGACAGGGGATGTTTATAATTCCTACAAAGCTGTGTGCGAGAAAGGCAGTATCAAAGCCCTCACACAGAGGAGGGTCAGTGACCTGATAAGTGAGCTTGACATGCTTGGTATAATAAATACAAGGGTCATTTCAAAGGGCAGGCACGGCAGGACGCGTGAGATATCATTAGAAATACCGGACAGCACGCTGGACAAGGTTGAGAAACTCCTCATGGACAGGTTTGAGTGCTGATAATGGCAAATACTCAAGGCACGATAGAGGCCTTTTTCAAAAAAGGAAAGCTTCTTACTCCTGAGGCCCTGCGCTACATGGAAAACAAGGACGTCGAGGGTTTTTTATCAGACAATTACGATCTCATTGTGGACGTAGAAGACCTGCTTGCCAGAGAGGACAAGATACACATAATAAGAAACATAACAGAAAAGAAGACAGAAGTCACCACAGCTGATATTGTACGCTTTTACAATTCCAAATATGAGAAAATGAAAAACATAATTATCTCACGCCTGCAGAAGAATTTTGTTTCAATAAATAAGCTGGATGCGTACAGGCAGGAAGTCTTTGTCATAGGCATAGTCAGGGACATCAAGGACAATGAGGGGAAAAAGAACGTGGAGCTTGAAGATTCAACAGGGGCTGTGACAGCTGTCTTTGAGTCTAAAGAAACAGAAGACCTGGAACTGGACGATGTTGTTGCTGTTCAGGGTATAGCTGCTGGTAAAGTCATATTCGGCAAGAAAATACTATTCCCTGATGTCCCGCTACGGCAACCGACAAAAGGCAGCGGAAAGGCATGTTTTATCTCTGACCTGCATTTAGACGAGGCGCCAAAGCAGGATCTGGAAAAATTTCTCCGGTGGTTTGAGGGGCAGGACGCAAAATACCTTTTCGTAGTAGGCGCTGTCGGGGACATGGACACTTTTGAATCACTAATTGATTCTTACTGCAGAAACAAGAAAGTATTTGCCTCGCTGAACAAAGACGAGGACGAGTTTCCAAGCCTTCCTGTGGCGTTCAAATCAAAAAATATAATATCCCTCAGCAATCCTGCAATGGTCGAAATAAATGGCGTCAAGATCCTGGTTATAAACAATTTTGACATTAAAATGCTGAAGAAAAGGCATCTCGGCAATATAAAACCCACTCTGGAAGAAGACCTCATGGCACTAGAAGAACTGCCTGATATTGTACACTGCGGACACAGCCATGAAGCAAGCATAACCAACTACAAATCCACGACTATCGTCAACGCAGGATCCCTTCTTACCAGCTTCAGGCCGATACTAGTGGACTTCGCTACACGGGAGTGCATGCAGGTTGATCTCGCAAGTTTGTAAGATACAATGATGCGCGTGCGGCTTATTAAAAACATATGGGATGATATCTATAGCATCTGCCGCAAATAACCTTAAGCAGTTAGGGTTTTCATGGGTGACATAATGAGAATGCAGATAGTTGATGTTGATTACTTTTTTAGTACAAACAGACCAGTCGTGAGAATTTTCGGCAGGACGCAGAACGGCAATGCCGCCTGTATCCTGTACGACCAGTTAATGCCCTATTTTTATGTCAGGTGCACAGAAGAGCAGGCCGAGAAGATCCGCCAGATAAAAGAGGTGCGCAGCGTAGAGGATACAGAGCTGTTCATACCAAAAGGATACCAGGAAAAAAAGAGCCCACTCAAGAAAATTATTTTATCCAACCCGCAGGATGTCCCGGGGACACGGGACAAAATATCTGCGCTCGGCATCAGAGAGGTATTTGAGGCAGACATAATGTTCAAGTACAGATTTATGATAGACCACGGGCTCTTTGGGATGCAGTGGATAGATGCAGAATGCACAAAAGCCAGCACCAGAGTCGCAAAAGTGCCGACCTATTACGCAACAAAAATAGAGCCTGTGGAGCAGAGCGGCAACGCAGAGCACAAAATACTCTCTTTTGATATAGAATGCGTTTCAAATGACAGCAAGAGAGTGCCCGACGCAAAGAAAGATCTCATAGTAATGATATCCATGGCTTTCCATCCCGACTACAAAGGCAAGAAGAATATCGTTTTTGTGGCTAAGCAATTTTTAGGAGAAAACACCAGAGGATTTGCATCGGAAAGGGACATGCTGGAAGAGTTTGTAAAGATTATTGATGAGTACGACCCTGATATAATAACAGGCTACAATATCAACAATTTTGACTTGCCTTACTTAACTGAGAGGCTCAGGCAAAATAAAATTTCCCTCAATACAGGCAGGTCTGATAAGCCCATGTTCGGCAGGACAACAGGCATGACTACAGAGTTCGTGATACCAGGCAGGGTTGTTTTTGATCCTTACCAGATATTAAAGCGCGACCCATGGCTAAAATTCCAGCGCTATGACCTCAATACAGTTGCAAAGAAAATGCTGAATGAAGAGAAGCACAACGTTGACTACAGTGAGATGGCATCACTCTGGAACGGCCCACGGGAAGGGCTAAGCAGATTTATAGAGTATGCGAGAAGGGATGCCGAGCTTTCATTAAGGCTGGTTCTAGAGAAAGGCCTGATAGATAAGTTCTACGAACTCTCGAAGATTTCTGGCGTGCTGCTGCAGGATGTTTTCGGAGGGCAGACACGCCGGGTGGACACGATGGTATTGCACGAGTTCAAGAAGAGGGGCTTTGTCATGCCTCTCAGCCCTATGAAATCCGATCACATAAAAAGAGCCAAAGAACGCGACAAGGAGGGACTCAAGGGCGCAATAGTGCTTGAGCCGAAGAGAGGACTACATGCAGATGGCTGCGTGCTTGTGCTGGATTTCAAGAGCCTGTACCCTTCAATTATGAGAACGTTCAACATTTCACCTGATACGCTGCTGCTGGCAGCCAAAGATGTACCATGCCATATATCACCAACCGGGGCGAAATTTGTGACGAGCGGAGTACGGATGGGCGTGCTGCCATCACTCCTGACAAACTTAATTGAGACACGTGCAAAAATCAAAAAAGAAATGAAAGCAGCCACGGGCGAGCAGAAAAAAATATTGAATGCAAAGCAGCTCGCTATAAAGGACATGGCGAACTCGTACTATGGATATACAGCATACATAAGGGCGCGCCTGTATACAATAGATGTTGCCGCCTCTATCACTGCTTATGGAAGAGAAAACCTTCAGGCAACTAAAAAACTCATAGAAGAAAACTTTGATGTAGAAGTCATTTATGCAGATACGGATTCTGCATTTCTCAAGACCAAGACAATAAACCTAGACGAGGCAAAGAAACTCGGAGAAGACATAGCACGGTTTGTCACAGAAAACCTGCCGGGCTATCTGGAGCTCCAATTTGAAAAAATATACAGGACGTTTCTTATACTCACAAAGAAAAGATATGCAGGGCTCAAGTACGAACTCATCGGAGGCAACTGGACAGATGAAATAGAGATGCGTGGGATAGAGACTGTCAGGAGAGACTGGTGCCCACTTGTCTCGCAAGTGATGGTGGATGTTCTGGATGTCCTGCTCAAAGAAGGAGATTTGGAAAAAGCAATAGCTCTTGTTAAGAATGTACTAGAACAACTCCGTCACAATCAAATAGACGTAGACAGGCTCACTATAATAAAAGGCATTACAAAACATATTGACAGCTACGAGGGCACGCTGCCGCACATTGAGCTGGCAAGAAAAATGGCGATAAGAAACCCGCAGGAAGCGCCAAGAATAGGAGACAGAATCGGATTTGTTATTGTTAAAGGCAACCAACTGCTATCGAAGCGAGCCGAAGACCCGAAATACGTCAAGAAAAATAACATAGCAATTGATTCTGATTACTATATCCACAGCCAGCTGCTACCGCCGCTGGAAAGGATATTCGTGTCAGTTGGTGTGGAGAAAAATGAGATCTTGGGCAGCGGAAGACAGGTCAGCCTCGGTGATGTCGTGAACGGCGCAAAGAGAAAGATGAAACATGACATAGAAGTCCAGTACAACAATGAAGATGTGCAAGACAAAAAAGAACAGCCACTGCAAGGATGGGAAGCGTTTGTGTGCAAAAAATGCGCCAAGATTTTCAGGTCAGTCCCGCTTCAAGGGTCATGCGAATGCGGCGGCGAGATACTTATGAGCTATCATGGTTCTGTGAGCAACAAGGCTCTTCTGCATTGAGAACGCTCTCTATTTTTTTTCTCATAATTTTCTTCGTAAATCAGCTTTGAATCCGAAGCCCCACTCTCAGCAAATCTTAAATACAAGAGCGAATAATGAAAATGTATGGCCAACAGGCACATCAAAGTTATCAACGGGAGAAAGTATTACTATGAGTCCATAAGAAAGGGGAAAAAAGTGACCAGCAGATACCTGGGGCCGGTTGACGAGAGAAAAAGAAAACTAAGAGAGGAACAACCACAGGCGCTAGTTCTTGAGGAACAAGAAATAAAGCCAGAAGAAAATTATATTGGATGAAGCTATAAAACGTTAGTTTTAAAAGTATTTACGCTCAAAAATAAGAGGTGGAAGATATGGCAGAACTTCTTGTGGTAAGAAGCAAGGTAAGAGAACTTGCAAAGAAAAAGAAAATGAACATGGGCGCTGATGCTGCTGATGCGCTGAGCAAGGAAGTAGCACGCATGGTGGACAGGGCAGCAGAAAGGGCCAAGGCAAACAGAAGGACAACGATAAAAGGAAGGGATATATAATTTTTGATATTTTTTGTTTTATTTTTGCCTTTCTTTTAAGAATAACTTTTTTCCGATTTTAATTTTGTATTTACAACAAACTCAAAACGGGTAATAGAAAATTATCGTTGGCAGCAGCAGCACAGCCATGAGCACAGACATTTTGATTTTTGAGGTGTATGCAAATATTCCCAGCGCCGCGCAGACAACAAATAAAAACAGTCCATAAAAGCCGCTGAACGCTATTACAGCAACAACTATAAGCAGGAAGACCAGCTTTGATATCACGACATAGTTAATTCTTTCCATTACATGCAGGAATGCTTTTGCTAGTTTTAATGTGGCAACTGCCACGATGCCAGCCGCAAAAAGCGCCGCAAAAAGGACAAGGAACACATCCTGCAATGAAAGAGAAACAAAATTGCTGAGAATGACTGAGGCGCCGCTGCGCGCCTTGCCTATGAGCCAGAGCGCCACAACGGAAATTATTATATTTGACGTTGCTAATGCGCCGAGCGTAATCAAAAATGACTTTTCATTTTTGTCGACAGTTGCGATGGACGCTATCTGGCTTGTCCCAACACCGGGCAGCAAGCCGGAAAAAACACCGCCAAGAGAGCCGAAGAGTGCTGCGCGGCTTACGAGACGATGCGAAACGTACTCATCAGATTTTTCTTTTTCTATATACACGTGTTTCTGCCTGAACTGCATCACGAGCACAGAAGCGCCGAACAAACCAGCAAGAACAGGGAAAAGAATCACAGAACTGTCCAAGGGAATGCGCGGCAAGTAGATACCAATAAATCCGGATAGCAAGAAACAAACAGCCGAGATAAATTTCTTACTCCCCTCCTCTGTGAGAACTATGTAGAGGGCGACTGCTGCCAAAATAAAAAACAAAGCCGGCTGCAAGAAATTATAGACAGCAGGGAAAATAAAAATAATCGCAGGAAAGAACAGAGCGAGCAGCACAACGGAAAGGAGGCTCCCTGTGACTGCGAGCTTCACTGCCTGGTACCCCTGCCCTCTCAGCAGCATTCTGTGGCCTGGCGAAACAGAGAGCTCTGTGCCCGCCTCAGGCGCGCCGAAAAGAATGGATGGTACGAAATCAGAGACAGAATTCGCAACTGCCATGGCAACAACAAACACAATGAGGGCGGCCGATGAAGAAAAAGAGAAGAACAGCGGCGCAAGCACGATAAAAAAGTTTGGGTGCAAACCAGGAATAAGGCCGAAGACTATTCCTACTAAAATGCCGAGAAGAGCGAAGAGCATGAGCTCCAGCACATTTTATTCCCCCTAGGATATTCACAGCCAGCCTTTAAATTCGTCGACAAACAAATGATAGTATGTTTGGAAAGGACCCTAAAAAAATAGAGCAGATGATGAAAAAGATGAATATCAATACGCGGGAAATAGACGCAAGCGAGGTGACAATCAAGGCTGATTCTGGAGATATAGTTATTGAATCGCCCCAAGTTATGATCATGAATATGATGGGGAGGGACGTTTACCAGATCACAGGAACAGTAAGAAAAGCGCCAAAAGAAGACGATGTAAAAATTGTGATGGAACAGACAGGCAGGGACAAGCCAACAGTTGAGAAAAAACTGGAAGAGCTCAACAATGATCTGGCAAAGGCCATCATGGAGCTGAAGAAGGAGAAATAGAAAGCAGGTGTTACAATGAAAGACGTTTTGAGAGATAAGATGCTCGCAATTGCGCTTCTTTTAATAGGGATAATTTTTGTTATAGAAGGCGTGGTTGTCATGTACGTGCTGGGGCTGTTCCCGCCCTTTATTCTGCAATCAAACCCGCAAGTTGCGCAATTCGTGTCCATTGGGTGGGGATATGGGATGCTGAAGCTTCTTGTAGGCCTGATAGCTACAGGGACTGCTGGTGCCATTCTTTTTTCACGCTAGATGGGTTTTTATTTTTGTGTGTGTACTTTTGATATATGCCGGAATATGTGCGCGAGAACTGTGGGTTAACTCTTGCTTATTCTTTACCCGATGCTTACAATGGAATAAAACTTCTCCAACACCGAGGCCAGGAAGCAACAGGAATTGAGGGTATTAACGGTTACGGAATTGATGCAGTTAAGTGGATAGGAAATGTGGATGCATTTTCCCTGAGCAATTTAGAACGGTTGTTACCAGGAAGAAATTATAAGATGTTCGCAGCACATGTCAGATATGCAACAAAAGGCAGAAAAGAGAGGCTGCTGCAGGATGCACACCCGCATGTTATTGGCGGTGAGCGCATTGATCGCAGTACACATGTAATAACGAGGGGCGCAAAGAAATCTATTATACATAATGGTCAGGTGGATCAATACTTTTTAAGAGATATAGACAGTTCACGACTTTCTTCTGATTGCGATACAGAAGCGCTGCTCCATAAATACCATAATTTAGGACCTGAAGAATTAGTAAAATACATTCCAGGTGCATACTCCGCAATCTTTTTTGATGCGGAAAGAAATGGAGCTATTGTTTTGAGGGATGTTCATGAGATAAGACCATTATGTATCGGAATAAAAGACGGTAAATATATATTTGCATCTGAAACGAGGCCGCTGCAAAGACACGGGGGGCGCTATCTTAGAGATGTAAAAGGCGGTGAAATTATATATGTTGATTTTGATGGCAGAATTAAGTCAACACAAATTCTCCGGGCCGATCCTAGGCACTGTTTTTTTGAATTTACATATCTTCAATATCCTGATTCTTACATAAGCGGAGTAAAAGTATCAGAAGCGAGAAAATGGCTTGGAAGGGCAGCAGCTGACGAATTTCACCCGTCAGGCATAGACATCGTTTCTTATATACCCCAGTCTCCAGAATATGCAGCAATGGGGTACGCTGAAGCTTATGCTGAAATATATGGACTAAATTTCGATGACATTTTTCAGGGAGTGTTTTATAAAATCTCAGATGAACGAACCTTCATTAAATCCAAACAAAGTCAAAGAGAAAAGCACATAGAAAGTAATTTGTATATGTATGATAATGCTAATGTTGAAGGGAAAATCGTGCTCTTGGTTGATGACAGCATAATAAGAGGCACAGAATCTAGACGTGCAGTTTCATTGCTGCGAGAAAAGAATCCTGCTGCTATTTACTTCGTTTCTTATATACCGCCAGTTGGAGTTATAAAAAATGGTATAAAATCCGGTTGCGAAGAAGGTGTTGATATGCCTCCTGAACCTGAACGATTGCCAGAGCCTTATACATATGCAATAAGAAAAGGCGGCTCAGTCGATGGCGTAAGAATAGAAATAGGGGCGGATAAAATCCATTACTTATCAAAAGAAAGAATGTTTTCTGCACTCGGTCTGGATGACCGTGCATGCCACAGATGCCTAGGCGGCCCTAGAGTTTACACTGTTCCGCAACTTGTTTCTTTGCACGCTTAATATTCATTTCTTCAAAAACTTCTCCACGATCACGCTGAAGGCGGGCCTTGCTACAAGCACGCCGATAAGCACGCCGATCATCGTCACTATCGCAAAGCCACGCAGGAGACCAAAGCCGAGAATAGTCAAAGGCAGCATGGCTGCGATCATAGTGCCAGCAGAGCCGAATATGATAAAGAAGGCGCGCTTGAATTTTTCCTTCATGGTTTCAGCATGCATTTCGCCGCCGCGCAGAGCCTGGTCTATAATAATGATCTGTGAATTCACGCCAGTGCCTACTGTTGCAATAATAGCCGCGATGGCTGCGAGGTCTATTGTCCAGCCAATAGCTGTGGCAAGCCCTAAAATAATGAGCACCTCACTCAGTGATGTCGCAACCATGGGCACCACAATGCGGAGCCGTCTGTAACGCAACAGCACTATTACGACAACACCTATCACTGCACCCAGACCTGCGAGCAATGCGCTCTTTATGAAGCCGGCACCAAGCGTAGGGGATATTGAGTCTATGCTCAGCACCTCTATTGCCGTGGGCAAGGCGCCGGAGCGCAGGATTGCCTGCAATCTTGCTCTTTCGCGCACTGCTTCCTGGAACGTGTCTGCGCCGCCTGATATGCTTATTTCTGTTTCTGCTCTCCCTTTTAGTGTGGAGGCAATGTTAAGCGTGTCAATGATCTCACCATCCAGGTAGAGCGAGATTTGCGCGTCCAGATAGTTCCCGAGAGATGCTGCATTTTTTGTGACTTTTGCAAAACGCTCTGCGCTCTCTGGGCTGATCTGTATTCCGAATGACCACTGGAAACCAGAGCCTGTATTTTCTATCCTGGATCTCTGCGGGTCAAAGAAGACAGTCCTAATGTCAGAGCCTGAAAAAATGTCAGCTGTCAGATTTGCCCTGCTGGCACTACGGTTGTTGTAGACAAATGTTATGCTGTCAAGAACGAAGGAATCGCCAGGCTTTACCGTCTTATTTCCGATCGTCGCAACAGAATCTGAAAATGTTATATTGTACTTCTTATCAAGATTGAGAGAACTAGCAGCGAACGTTATTTTTCCCTCGAACTTTCCCTGGGTTTGCAACAGGTCAACAAGCTCCTGCTTGTTGCCGCCAGCAATACTGATCTCAATAAAATTTTCCTTGTTTATACTCACAGTACGAAATGTGGCTTCCCGCAGCCCAAAGACATTTATCCTTGTCTGCAAAGTAGACTTGACCTGTTCTGCGACGTCGGGACTGCTGTCGTTCAATTTTACCAGTGCGCGGACACCGCCTTTGATGTCGAGCCCAAAGCGCAGATTTGTTGGCTGGACTTCTTCGATATCAATGCCCAGTGTTCCGTTCGCTCTTAAGAATATATCGCCTTTGTCTGTTTTAAGCTTTACAATGCCTGAATACATTTTGTCAATAAACTGTGGCGTAAACTCTTCACCGTTAACTTCATAAACAACCATGCCGACTTTCAGCTGCTCTGGCGCATCTTTGCCGATAAAGGAAATTCTATAACCAGCGGGATTTGGGTTAGGCCCTATAAGCAGAATGGCTATGACAATGAAGAGGAGCCATAAAAGCACTTTGTAGTTTTTCAATGTCATTGTTTCCTCTCCAGGTGCCATTTCAGAATGCCGACATTGGTGAACCACGTCGCAAACACATCAACAATCAGGCCGATAATAAGCACCAGTGCTATCCTTTCAAGGACAAAAGAACCGGTGATAAAATACAATGCAGACAATGCAGTCACCGTAGTCACAGTCATGACAAGGCCTGTTTTCATGCCGTTTGCAATCCTTTCAAGCATTTGCAGTTCGCGGGAACGCAGCATGTTAGTTGTAAGCAGAATATCAGTATCTACTGAATAGCCGATCAGCGTCAGTAAGGCAGCAAGAACAGGGAGCGAGAGTTCTATGCGCAGTACGTTCATGACACCAAGTGTTATGCCGATGTCTACAATTACAGACAAGATTACAATGCCTGAAGGAACAGCCGAACGGAATATTGCAAAGACCACAATAGCCATGAGTATAAATGCCACTATGAATGCCAACAGTGCCTGCTGGAAAAATATCTCGCCAAGAACAGGGCCAATAGTGCGCACACTTGGTTCGCCTTCAAAACTTACAAGAGCGCGCAATGTTTCAATTGCCTGCGTTTCATTTGCGCTATAAGGCAAACTAACCTGAAGCGTTTTTGTAATGCCTGACGTCAACTGGACCTTTGCGCCGGGCAGTGCATTTTCTAGTGCCCGGATATCGGCATCTTTGACAGCCACGCTGACTTGCTTGCCTCCCGTGAGTTCAACGTCCCTTTCAAGGATAAAGCCTGTTGTCAGTGCTGTGTTAGCCAGGATGACTGCAGAAATTACAAGAGCGATAATAGGCAGCCACATAAGCTTTTTGCTGTACCTATCCACGAACGCAAATATCGAGATCATTTTTGGTCACATTAAAGAACTCTTATCAATTATTTAAGTTTGAAACAGTTTTAATTCTAATATGTACGATGCTATATTTGTTGGCGGCGGCGTTGCCGGCTGCTACACAGCAAGCCTGCTTCCCAAGCATTTGGACACGCTGGTGCTGGAAAAGGACAAAAAAATCCGGCTGAAGGACAGCGGCATAGTGTCCACGCGCTTTGATTCTTTTGTTCAAGAGCCCAGACTCATTAAAAACAAGGTGGATGAGATAGAGTGCATCTCGCCTTCTGGCAAAGCGTTCTCGCTGAAGAGCAGAGAACCGTTTATTTACATTCTAAAAAGAAAGAAATTTTCCCGTTATCTGAGACAGAAAGCAAAAGAACGCAGCACCTTTAAATGCGAGAACGTTCTTGAAGTCATTCGGAGGAAAGACTGCGTCACTGTGAGAACAAAAGAAGGCGAATACGATGCAAGAATAGTTGTGGGTTGCGATGGCGCGAACTCTATGGTGCGCAGGAGCATGGGCATCAAGCCGCCTATCTTATCTGCAGGCATAATGGTCAAGACAAAAGAGAGGATGGCTGATAAAATAAAGGTGTTCTTTAACAAATATTATTCACCAGACTATTTTGCCTGGGTCATCCCACAGAATCGCGAATACGGCCTGATAACAGCGAAGCGCCCAAGGGAATATATGAATTATTTTGCTGCCAAGCAAAAGCTGCCACAGGGAAAGATGTACGCTTATCTTGTGCCTATGGGGATCACGGGAAGCTACGGCCATAGAACTTTACTGATAGGAGATGCGTGCGGCCAGAACAAGCCTCTGACTGGCGGCGGCATAATGTTCTCCCTTACTGCTGCAAGATTTGCCGCAGAGATAGTAAAAGATGCGTTTCAAGCAAATACATTTTCTGCTGTCTTTCTAAGCCATTATGAACGATTATGGAAATCACAGTTGCAGAAAGAAATAACCAGGCAGGAGCTTGTAAGAAAAATATACAGGAAACTCACAAACAATGATATAGACAGACTGTTTGACGACTTCGGCGCGCACATAGAGATGCTTACCGGGTTTGATTACGACAAATTCAGCCTCTCGTCAGAAAACCTGCCAAAATGGAAACTCTTCAAGTTCGCTATTGCAAATGCACGACATTTATTTTGACATCCTATTCATTGTCGGCAATCTTATAAAGATTTAAATTGAATCTCAGATGATAACGTCTAAATCAGGTGCTTTGATGAACTTTCCCAGCATGCTGAAAAAATACTGGCCTGCAGCGATTGTTCTTGCAATAGTAGTGCTCGGGCTTTATGTCAGGATTTTTGACTACAGGTTTCCATACCTGCGCAACATAGACTCCTATGCATTCACAAGACAGATTGAAGATGTTGCCAACAATGGTTACCTGCCACAGCACGATGACATGTCCCTTGCGCCAGCAGGGCAGGACAGGCCTCTGGGGAGAGACCTGTACGTGTACATCATGGCTTACAGCTTTAGTTTTGTGAAGTTCTTTATCCCTGACTATACCCTGTTCCAATTCCTGATATGGGCACCTGCCTTTATGGCGGCTCTCATGGCAATACCTATGTACTATATAGGCAAGACATTTTACGACAGGCGTGCAGGAATACTGGCTGCATTTTTTATTGTCTTTGACATAACAATACTTTCAAGAACACTTGGCGGAGATCCTGACAATGACACTTCGGTCATGCTGTTCCCGCTTATAGCCATTGCTCTGTTCCTGCTCGCGTACAAATATACCAATGAAAAAGGCTTTACAAAAAAAGGAATTTTGTATACGGCGCTGGCTGGCATAGGGCTGGGTGCATGGGGCTATATCTGGAGCGGGTTTTGGTTTGTGATATGGCTCATAGCAGGATTTATCATTGTCAAGATACTCATGAAGCTCGTTAAGAACAGAAACATAACTGCGATCAAAGGGCTGAAACGGCCGATATTTCTTTTTGCAGCCATGATGACAATATTTTTTGTACTCACTGTGCCGTTTTTAGGCTCAAGAGTGATTACAGAGACGGTGCAGGGGCCTTTCTCTTTCGGGGATATAAAAAGCGAAGAAAACAGGGAATTTCCCAATGTTTACGTATCTGTGGCAGAGCTGCAGTCTGGGGGCGGCGTGCGTGAAATCCTGCAGAGGACAAACACGTACCTCTTTATTTTCATGATATTTTCTCTGATATATCTGGCTGTTTCAGCACTCATGAAACGGGAAGAGCATATTGATACATTCATACTTCTGCTGATATGGTTTGTGGGGCCGCTGATTGCAACAGGCATAGGCATCAGATTTGCTGTTTTGTTTTCTGCACCTATTGCTATTGGCTCTGCTATATTCATTTCCAAAATATTCAGAATAATTGACGGCGAAGGGGCTGCAGACTAAATGGTTAACAAATATCTAGGGAGTGCTATTGGCAGTATAGTGTTTATGGCTGCAGTGTTCCTTGTATACATTGTTTTGTCGTTTCCGTTAACTTATGCAATAGGCTTTGCAGTGGCGTTTCTGGCTTATATTCCGGCTCTTTACTTTGCCAGCAAGATGGCAAATTTCACAGAGAAAAATTTCACAGATATAACATTCCTGCATCTCACTGCAGCAACAATTTTGCTGGCATTTACCTTCTTTAATATGATATTTTTGCTTGTTGTTATCCTCATAGTTGCAATAGCATTCGTGGTAATGAAGACATTTTCTATCAGAGATCTTCTAAAGACACTGTTCATGTTTATCATTGTCTTCATAGCAGCGACAACATCTTTCCAACCTGCTGTTGCAATATCAGCTGGCCAGGGAACAGTGCTCAGCGACAACTGGTGGAACTCACTGAACTGGATAAGGAACAACACAGAAACATGCGCTGTTGTTGCGACATACTGGGACCCGGGGCACTTCATCACAGGCATTGCCAAAAGGCCAGTTGTATTTGACGGTGCGTCGCAGAATGCGCTGTGGAATATAACTGCAGCTGCAGGCCTTTCAGACGAAGAGATAAGAGAAATAGCGGCGAGCGAGAAGTTCAGGGCAACAAACGTCACTGTTAACGGAGAGGCAAAAACACTTATAGAGACGGCCAGGATACAGGATATAGCAGCAACGCTGTCAACGGACAACGAGACATTGGCGATAAAGATACTGGAAAAATACAGGAAGCCCGGGTGCGATGAGGTGTATTACCTCGCAACTGCAGACCTTGTAGGGAAAAGTTTCTGGTGGACATACTTCTGGTCATGGAATCCCATTGACAAAGGATGCGCGACTCCTATGTCACAGATGGGACTGAGGCAAGCCAGACCTTCAACAACGGGAGGCATAACTTATGTTTACGAGGGCGGAATCCCAGCAGGCTGCAACAGACAGGCACCAGGACAGGTGATAATCAACCAGCAGAACGAATCCTTGCAGGCATTTGTCCTTCGTGGCAACCAACTTGAGCCGGTGGAGCAGTTTGTTTATTTCACTAACCAGGGCGGTATACTCAGAACCCAGCCCAATGCGCCTGTAAAGGGCATGATCTTCATGGAGCCGAACAGACAAGGAGTTATTTTCATCCCAGAAGAGATCAAAGATTCTATGTTTACAAAGATGTTCCTCTTCAATGGACAGGGGCTGGAGCGCTTTCAATTTGTGGATTCCTGGGGCGGGGAGATAAAGTTGTTTAGGATAAGATTTAACAACGCGACAGCTAACATCACTATGCTTCATAGTTTGCTCTAGTAGACCTACGATTTGCAACAACTTATATTCCTTTGTTTCAGAATAACAACATGAACTATGCAGAAAGGCTCTTTAAGGGCAGCACTGTTGTATTTGCAGCAGCTATACTGGCAGCTGTGCTTGGGTATTTGCTCAGACTATTCATCGCACGCAACCTATCTGTAACAGATTTCGGGCTGCTGTATTCTATATTTGTGTTTATTGCTTTCTTCTCCCTGTTCAAGGACATGGGACTCGGCCCCACACTTGTCAAATTTCTTGCAGAATTTTCAGTGACAGAAAACAAAGATAAAATCAAATCTTCTATTTTGGCTGTTGGAGTGGTACAGCTCATTGTTGCAGTTGCCATCATGGTACCGATAATAATTTTTTCTGATGCAATAGCAATAACATACTTTAAGACCAGCGCAGCATCAGCCCCCCTGCAGTTCATCGCTCTTTCATTTGTTATCGGGACAACGCTTACAACATTACAGCATGCCGCTCAGGGCCTTGGCCATGTAAAGATTTACTCACTCGTAGAGCCCATCAGGATAGTTGTCTCTTTTGTATTTGTTTTTCTTTTTGTATACATGGGTGTTATAGGTGTCAGCTATGCGTACGTCTTGGGCGCAGTTGCGTCTGTAATATTCCTGGCATCTGGACTAAAACGGAACAAAAAAATTACAGGCAAAGCCGTTTTTGACGGGGCGCTTTTCAAGCAACTAATGAAATTTGGCATACCTGTTTTTATTGGCGGGTTATCCTCGCTGCTTTTATTTTATACAGACACGATAGTGCTCACAGTGTTTCGCGGGCTTGAAGATGTCGGGCTTTACCAAGCAGCTCTTCCTACATCACAACTACTATGGGTGCTTGCTAACTCGCTGGCTGTGATACTTCTGCCTCTGGTATCAGAAATGTGGGCAAAGAAGCATACACGTGAGATATCAGCGACGCTGGGCTTGATGTCAAAATTCGCATTTGCGATAGTGATCCCTTTAGCAATCATAATAATCGCCTTTGCAAGTGACATATTAATCATACTGTTTGGTCAGGCTTATGCACCTGCTGCGATAGCGCTGCAAATACTTGCGATAAACTCCATGTTTTATACGCTTTTTGTCGTATTTTCCAATTCACTTATAGCTGTTGACAAGCCTGTATCAAATACAAAAATAACTGTTTTTATATCTATACTAAATCTTGTATTGAATATACTATTTATTCCGCAGTACGGCATAGTTGCTGCTGCTCTGTCAACTCTGCTGGCTTACTTTATCGGCACAGTGCTCGCTTTTTATGCATTAAGAAAGAGGGTGCAGGTACGAATGGATACAATTTCACTAGCAAAGATATTTGCGGGCGGCATGATGTCGCTGATGATAATTTTTGCCATTAAGACAATACTTATTTTCAATATCTGGGCTGAGATCATTGTGTCGCTTGCTGCCGGGCTTGTGTTTTATTCTGTTTTTATTTTGCGTACAAAAGGACTAACAAAAGAAGAACTAAAATTTTTGCAAAAATTGAAGATACCTTTTCCAAACTTCGCTGTAAAAATACTGGCGAAATTGGCTTCTTAAGATTTTCTTATATGCTTGTGATATGGACATGATAGGCAGTGACATGATATGAAGGTGTGCGTTACAGGCGGAAGCGGGTTTATCGGTACTCACCTAGCCAGAGCACTGATTACAGAGGGTCGTGGTGTTTCTGTGATAGACAAAGTAAGACCGGCTACCAGCATCGTTAATAACATAAATATTTTCCAGTGCGATCTTACTAGAAGTTTTAATACTTCTATATTTAGCGCCGATGCTGTTTTCCATTTCGCAGCTTCGGTTGATGTGAAGAAAAGCATGGAAAACCCTATGGAAAGCATAGAGAACAATGTTATTGCCACGCAAAATGTTCTGGATGCGTGCAGAAAGCAGGATGTAAAGAAAATAGTCTTTGCATCTACATCAACCGTTTACGGGAATGCGGACAAGATCCCTACATCAGAAGACGCGGAACTGAGGCCCGTATCTGTTTACGGTGCCACAAAAGCGGCATGTGAAATGCTCATCAGGTCTTACTATGAAACATATGGAATTGATGCACTTATACTTCGGTACGCTAACATCTATGGCCCGGGCAGCAGGCAAGGTGTCGTACAGGATTTTGTCAAAAAACTGTCTGCCGACACCTCGCAGTTAGAAATACTGGGAAATGGAATGCAGAGCAAATCTTACCTGTACATTGATGACGCTATTGCAGCGACACTATTGGCAGCAAACACAAAAGGGTGGAATGTGTTCAATATAGGATCTGAAAAGCAGACAACAGTAAAGGAAATAGCAGAGATGGTCATAGATGCTATAGGGTTAACAAACGTGCAATTAAAATTCAGCAATGGAGTCAGCGGCTGGCCAGGAGATGTGCCAAGATTTTTGCTAGATGTAACAAAGATTAAGGCGCTTGGCTGGCAGGAGAAAACAGATATCAGAACAGGCGTCAGGCAATATGTGGAGTGGCTGGTGAGGCGATGAGCATACTTGTGGCAGGCAGCGCAGGATTTATAGGATCACATTTAATGGAGAGGCTGCCACATGCAGAGACGTTCGACATCAAGACAGGACAGAATGGCCTGGACTTTGATCTTGTTAAGCGATGCGTAAAAAACAAAGAACTGGTTTTTCATCTTGCAAATATGCCTGCCCACAGGCTTAGTGTTGAGAACCCTTACGAGATTGCCAAGAACAATTTCATGATAACGCTGAATTTTGCAGAGGCATGCAGGCAGTCTGACACGAAGATGGTTTTTGCTTCTTCATTCAGCGTCTACGGGAAGCAGGCGCCGCCTTTCAGAGAAGACATGCCGATGCAGCCTGACACGCCTTACGGAGTGACAAAACAGGCTTGCGAGGAGATGCTAAAAATGTACAATGAAACTTACGGGATGGACATCATAATTGTCAGGCCCAGCAATGTATGGGGCAGCAGGGACTACCTACACGAACCGCTACAGGTGCTGCCGACATGGATAAACAATGCAAGGGACGGCAAGCCGCTGATCGTTTTCGGCGGGAACACGACAAGGGACTTCACACACATCAATGATTTTATTGCAGGCATACTTCTTGCGAGTCAAAGAAACGGATGGGACATCTTTAACTTGGCTGCTGGAAAAGAGATTAAGCTTTTGGATATTGCGAAAGCTGTTTCAGACAATGTTACAGTAAAACCGCTGCCAAAATACGAGGCTGAGAGATGGTCTGGAGACAACACAAAAGCACGGACAGTTTTAGGCTGGGAACCGGAAACAGAGTTCTGGAGCGCGTTCCGGCAGTACTGCAGGGAGAGGTTAGGGAAAGAAATCATTTTCCCTGAAGAAAGCAATTTCACGTAAACACTTCATTTTTTGCTCTATTCCTAAAACACTTTAAAAGGCTTTGATATTAGAATAGGTCATGTCCAGGATTGTATGCGCACTTGGCAGAGTAGCATTTACGTACAAGAAGAAAGAGCCGCCTAAAAAGATAGACAAGATACTCTTTCTCAAGATTGGAGCCCTTGGTGACGTGCTAATGACTACACCGCTCGTGAGGGCGATCAGAAAGAAATTTATTCATGCCACAATTGATTACGCCTGCGGCAAGTCTTTTGCGAGTGCACTGCAATATAACAAAAACATCAATTACCTTATTCCATTTGATGAACGAATATTTTTTAACAATGACTTTTCAGAACTAAGGAAGCTTGCTGTCAGGCTGAGGGGAAACAGGTATGATGTTATTTTTGTCCTGGATAAACACTGGGCCGCAGGCTTGTTTGCGGCGCGGTGCGGCACTTTCAGGATAGGACTTGACAGATTTGGCGAAGGCTTTGCCAATAACCTCAATGTTTATTACAGGCAGAACAAGCATGACATTGATGCATATCTTGACTTGGGCATATATTTCAGGGCAAAGCCTGCAGGCAGGGAAATGGACATAGCAATAACAAAACAAGACAGGAAATTTGCACAGCGCGTCTGCAGCAAAAAATACATCGTCATTGCGCCTGGCGGGGCAAAAAATACAGGGCAGAGGGCGAAGATAAAGATCTGGCCCAAGGAAAATTACCTTCGTGTCGTAGACGCGTTATCTAAAAAATTTACTATCGTGCTTGTTGGCAACAAAAACGATAAAAAAATATCTTCCTGGATACGGAAACGCGCAAAGAACAAAAAGAAAATAAAGGACCTCTGCGGCAAAACAACAGTTGGGCAGACAGGGGCTGTCATGGCATTGTGCAAATTTGTAATCTGCAACGATTCCGGGGCCATGCATATAGCATCGTGCGTGAACAACAATATTATATCTTTGTTTGGTCCGACAAATCCTCATGTGCTAGCACCTCTTAACAAGGGCAGTATATTCATCTGGAAGGAACAGAGGGCATGCTACGACATATACGGCAGATTCGGTACATGCAATAAGAACATAATGAAGAAAATCACTGTGGAGGATGTGCTCAATGCGGCAAAAAGATACCAATAGTCCGGGCAGCGCTATTAAAAAAGTGCTGATTATCAAAGGACCAGGAATAGGAGATGTTATAACATCTGTGCCGCTGGCCAGAAACTTCAAGCAGATACTAGGATGCGAGGTCCATATGCTGGAGGAATTCCCGCCTGAGAAGCAAGGAAAGGTTCTGATCAAAAACTGCCCTTACATAGACAAGATTGCAAGAATTGACTATAACATCTGGTACCTGAGGCCACATAGCGGGCATTTTTTGCGCGAGTTGTTTACACTAAGGTTCATTCCAGATGCATTCAGATTTATTCGCGATATCGCAAAACTAAGAAACGAAAAATACGATTTAGTGTTTGAGGGATTTCCCGGAACGCGGAATACGTACCTCCTGACAAAATTCATCGGAGCAAAACTCAAGATATGCTGCGCAAGCCATCCTGCGAGGAAACTATACGACGAGTCTGTTGATATAACTGGCAAAAACATTGTCCAGCTAGAAAACAGCATTTTTGAACTGTTTGGCACCAAACTGACAGACGAAAAGCTTAAACTAGAAGTATTCTTTGACAAAGACCACATGAAGAAAACAGCAGATACAGTACTGAATGAACATGGGATAACAAAAAAATTGCCAATAGTCGGCATTAATACCGGACACAGTTATAAGAAGTGGCAGAATGTTAAATGGGCCAGGCTCATAGACAGCATTTCCGGGGCTGCTGTTGTGCTTGTCGGCGACAAAGAGCAGTCTGCAGACAGCAAGGAAATCCAGGCGCTCTGCAAGACAAAGTTTATAGACCTTACGGGGAAACTGAAACTGGAAGAGACTGCAGCAATTATGGAAAGAATGAGGATTTTCATATGCACAAATGGCGGGCTCACATGGATAGCTGCGGCCCTTGGTCTACCCACTGTAGTAGTGAGCGGGCCTACACCATACTGGTGGGACCCGCACACAAAAAACTGCAAAGTAGTAAGGAAAGCTGGGAAGACATTTTATGAGCAGGAACAATATTCATGGCTTCAGCATGCACGCACAGATGACATTACAATAGAAGATGTAACGAAAGCGGCAAAAGAACTAGGGGAACGCTATGGGAAAAATTGATATCATAGTATGCAGTCACAACAATGAGGACATTATTTCCAGGTGCCTGGACAGCGTAAAAAAACAAACATTCAAGGATTTTAATTGCATTCTGGTTGATGACAATTCTTCTGACGGCACAGCGGATATCGTCAAAAGCAAATACAGATGGGTTAAAATTATAAAGAAAGACGGGCAGACAGGACCTACGATAAGCAGGAACACGGCAATAGAACTCACTGAAGGAGAATTCATTGCTACACTCGACAGTGATGTACAGCTGGACAGGAACTGGCTCAGAGAACAAGTGAAACTCCTGCAATCAGATGCAAGCATTGGCATAGCAGCTTCTAAAATTCTTTATTCATGGGACACACAAAGAATAAATTCCTGCGGAGGCGGCATGACAAAAGAGGGTTTCGGCTTTGACATCCTTTGCGGAGAAGATGTTGGCAAACAAAAAGTTTATCTCCGGCCTGTTCTGTATGGCCACAGCGCAGCGATGCTGGTCAGGAGAAAGATGCTGCAAGAAATCGGCATTTTTGACAGCACTTACTTTTACGGCAATGAAGATACGGACATCGGGTGGAGGGCGAACATTGCCTGCTGGAAGGTGATGTTCAATCCAATGGCAATTGCGTACCATGACGAGAATGCTACAATAAAAAATATGGCATGGAGTACCACGTTTCATGGCACCAAAAACAGGATAAGGTCCTTAATTAAAAATTACTCCAGCACAAATGTGATCAAATATTTGCCGATTCACATGCTTATGGTTTTGGGCAAGACAGCAGTCAGCAACAACAAATCAGCACGATTAAATGCTATTGCATGGAATACTGCGCATATCTTATCAACACTAAAGGAACGGCAGCATGTCCAGAAAACAAGGAAGATAGGCGACAAGGATATTATGACACATGTATTTTCCGAGAAACTACCCATGAAAAGAAAACAGCAAAATGACACTTCATTTTTTGCACCAAAAAAGAAGTTAGTGCTGATATCAACAAAGCTTTATATCACTATCCAAAACATAGTAAAAATCTTGTTTAACTATAACCAGGTGAAAGAATGGTGAAGATACTCATATGCGACTTGCCATGGAAAGGCAAGAAGTATGCAGGCAGGACAGGCATGCGCTGGGCGCATACGTCAAACAAGGAGCCTGTTGTAAGCTTCAGACCGTTTCCGTTTTATCTTGCCACGACTGCGGCCGTGCTGGAAAACGGGGGACACGAAGTAATGATTCTGGATGCGCTCGCCGAGCGCCTGGTCGACGAAACATTTTTCAAGAGGGCTGTTAACTTTCAGCCAGATTTTATTCTCGCAGAAGTTCACACACCTTCTTACAACAACGACAGATTTTATTTTGCAGAGCTGAAGAAAGCGACAGGCGCCAAGAATATTTTTGCAGGGCCGCACACGACAGCCATGCCGGAGCAGGTGCTTAAGGAAAATCCAGGAGTGGCTGATTTTGTTGTGATTTCTGAGTACGATTTTCTGGCTTTGGACATTGTTGAGGGACGCACTGGTGAAGGCATTGTCAAGCAGCACGAGGTCACAGACATAAACAACATACCATGGCCTGCTAGACATTTGTTCAAGATGAACTTATATAATGAAGTTTTTTGCAGAGAATACCCAAATATACAATTAATGGGTTCGCGTGGCTGCCCATTTATGTGTACATACTGTAATGTATTCACAATGAACAACTTTACCCGCAAACAAAGGACAAGACATCCGAAAGATATATGGGACGAAGCTGAATTTTTAATAGCTAAATATAAACCGAAAGAGCTCTACTTTGATGACGACATAATAAATGCCACACCAAAATGGTTTGATGCATTTCTCCAAGAGAAGATTGACAGGGGTATTGATATCCCATTCACATGCATGGGCCACGTAAATATCAGCGAGCAGCTGCTAGAAAAAATGAAACAGGCGAACTGCGTCGGATGGAAACTGGGTATAGAATCTACAGATGATAATGTGCTCCGGACTCTAAGGAAAGGGACAAATCATGCTATTCAGATGAGAACACTCAGCAAATGCAAGGAACTCGGAATAAAATGCCATCTCAATTTCTGTATAGGGCTGCCTGGCGATACAGAAGACAGTGTAAGGAAAACGTTGGAATTTGCAGAAACATGGGGAGATCACTATCAGGTAAGCATTGCTGCCCCATTGCCCGGAACAGAACTTTTTGAGGATGCGCTGAAGAACACGTGGATACAGGAAATAAACTGGGACGAATTTGACGGTATGGAGGACGCCATCATACAGTACCCGCATCTGCCTATTGAAACGCTCAAGAAACTGGCTATGAGGGGCCAAAGCAATACGTACAAGAAAATCCTGCTCACGGGAGAGTGGAAGAAATACGTAAAGATGATTTACAATGAAAGAGGCGTGGCAGGCGTTGCCAAGCTGGTTTTCATCCGCGGCCCCGGGATAACAAAAGAGATACTGTTTTCTCGCAGCAGTGATTAGTGACAGGAAAGGCACAAGGCTAAATTTCTTTCTGCAAGAGATATCGGTATGTACTATGACATTAGAATGAGATATGCGAAGGAGGAGAAGACAAGGATCAGACAAATAGAGGAAGATATACAGCGAGCACTAAAGGAGATCATAAATATTATTAGAGACAAATTCAGCAACTATGTACTTTCTTTCGGGCTTACAGGACCTATGGCGCACGGTGAAGGCACTATATTTTTTCAGCAGGATCAAATAACTGGCAGCGATATAGATCTTGCGATTGTGACAAAATACCGTTCGCTTAGAAAACAGAAAGCACTGGAAAGAGAAATCAAAATAGCATTTTCTTGTTCAGGCTTGGAGGCGGGACCGCTGTTTTTTGCACCGAGCATATTTGATAGGCCTGATCTGCTCTTTGTGGAATACGCGAAAGCAGGAAAAGTTCTCTTTGGTGAGAAAGTCAGATGCAATAAAGATATAGCTGTCTGGGAAGCTGCAAAGATACTTACATCACGATGCGGCGCATTTTTTGATTCCGTTTCATTCAATAGCGGAATAAAGTTCTCTCAGAAATTTCCTTATGCATGGTCAAAATCTGTCATGGCTGCTGCAGAGGCTATGCTCGTGCTGGAAAACAGATATGCATTCTCCATTCAGGCACGCACGATGAAGATAAAGAATTCCAAATATGCGAAACTCATGCCTGGATTTCTAAATCTCTATCAAAAGGCATATACATGCAGGTATTCTGGAAGGATGCCGCAACAAAAAGGTCTTATTGAGAAAACAGCAAATTTTATCTCTTTCGCGTTTGAAGAGACAGCCAAGAAGCTGGCTGAGAAGAGCGGGAGAGATATTGCAAATCTCAGTGCGCCGTTTCCCAGCATAATTTCCACACGCTTTTTCTATTTCATAAATATGCTTAAGAATGAGCATCTAAGCATCCCGCTCTCCGAACCTTTGGTTAAAGAATTCGCAGAAATGGGAAAAATGTTTGGACAGCTCAGATCCAGTGAGATTCCAGAAGAAAAAACAAGGCAGCGCGTTGTACGATTATGGAAACATGCAGAGAGATTCTGGTTGCCTTATTAATTGTCACCATGTACACATACCTTACGCCACTGTTGCCATTTTTATAAACTTGAATAATTCCACTACCTTGATCTCTTTCTTACGCACAGGCAAGTTAGTCACAAAAATTCCTTTAGAATCCGGGAACATCGGATCAAAACCATGCCATCCCTTCAGGCCGCCTTTTATCGGCGCAAAGTAATCCGGGAAGATGCGCGTTTCAGGGTCTGCGAGAAATATCAGATCGCCATAACGCTTTTTATTTTTGAAGTCTATTCTGTACTTTTTGAGCAATTTGCTGTCAAGAAATGTTATTCCTTTTACACTTGCCAGTTTTGATATGATGCGCTGTTTTATTTCTTCTGTTGATGGCCAGAACCTTGCCATTGTAGAGTCATAGAATGCAATGTAATCTCTGCCGTTTTTTAGCCCTGCTGCTGATAAAATTTTTTGGATGTTAATAAAATTCTTCACTTCGCACATGCCATGGTCAGAAAACAGCAGGAAATTTACTTTGGTGCCCATCTGCTTTGCATTTTCAAGAAGTTCCTTTATTTTCTTATCGGCCTTCATGAGATAGTCCACTACCTGCCTTGAAAAGGGACCATGGATATGGCCGAGCTCATCAGAGCGATATAAGTAGAAGAAATCTACCTCGCTGTCTGTAAGAGACATGTCTTCTAGCCTGTTGTACTCGCCAAAATAGTCTGCGGAATCCGATTGCTTTGAGTAGGTGATGCCTTTTCTGTCCAGCATTTCAAATATTGTGCCTGTGGTCTCCAAAGGATTATTGGAGAAGTAAGGCGCCATTTCAATTGGAATTGCAGGAGGCAGGGGCACAACTTTATTTTTGATGAATTTTGGTAGAAGTTTCCTGCAACTAGGAAGCAGGAAATACGGGGCTTTCATTGCAGCTAAAACATTTTTTCTGATGAAATGCGTCGGCAAAAATTTCAATGACCATGTCCATTTAAACGGTGAGTGCTCAGGATCATAATAAAATGTTGTGAACATACCATGCTCGTCCTGATACTTGCCGCTCCAGATGCTGGGGTGGATGCCTATGCTGTAGCCCAGCATAGAAACAACAGCAGCATAAGAATGCTTTTTGGCAAAGGCAGTTGTAAAAGGCATGCTTACTTTCATCTGTTTTGGGTTCACGCCATCGATCAAAATCACTATTGTTTTTGCCATGCTAATATGCTAAATGATAATTTTTAATAGCAATTTAGCTGCGACGAGAAGTTTTCCTTACCACTGTCAGCAAGAACGGCATACCTGCGACACTGATCTTGCGCGTAACGTGTGCATAAGGGAGCTTTCTTAGATACCCTTCTATGCGCGTTCCCGTATAGCCTACCTTTTCAAATATGACAAGGCTGCCATTGCTCTGCAACATTGTATCTATATTTTTTGCTACCTGACCGACATACTTTTCCGGAATATAGGGCAGTATACCAATGCATAAGATGAGGTCATATTTCCCGCTGCAGTAACTGATGATATCTTGCTGGAGGAACCTGACTTTTCTGTTGTTATGTCTGGCTACTTTCAGCGCTGTTGCAGAAATATCAACTGCTGTTACAGTTGGCACGGTATCTGCAAGCTTCCCCGCTATAAAACCATAGCCACAACCTAAGTCCAGTGCAGACCTGTATCGCCTACGAGGGATGTATGTGACAACATCTTCTGCAATTCTTTTGTGGTATTTAAGGGAACCGAAGCCCTTTCTCTTTTTGTATGTATGCTCAAATCTCTGTCTCCTCAGGAAGGAAAATCTGTTCAGGCCGTATCTATACAACCTGCTCGCAAACCTGTAGAGCCTACACATACAAACAACTCTGTGCAGAAACAATAAGAACTTCATTTAGGGACTTTCTTTTGCAGCCACAACACTTCAGGAAATTCTCCAGATACCGAACCGTCCTGTACGTATTTTACGCCCAGCTTCATGCAGATCCAGGCGCGTGCCAGTTCCTTGCCAAGATAGGCTGCGTGATCCATGCGCGAGACGATGCCCTCATCAATTATCCGCTGATAAATATGATGAGGAAGTCTGCCTTTCACCAGTATTTTTATGCTGTTGACATCGTCGTATTCACAAATACCTACTTCTATTTCTTGCGTTTCTTCATTAATACGAATTAGAAAATAGCCGACAGGATCTGCTATCCATTCGTACGTCTTGTCGTCCGCATTGATTACTTTTGCGTTGTTCCATTGAATTGCATTCCAAATATATTTCTTTACATCTTCTGCCATTTTAATCATCTTCAAAACTCAATAGTATGTCATCCCTTCTTTTATGGCCTCGCGCCCCTTTTTACAGAACTCTAAAATCTCTTCAGCAGTAAGATTATTATGTTTGATAAGAATCTGGTTTGCGCCACCTTTGCCGACCTGGTAGTAATTTTCCCAGTTGCTGTCTTGCGGCTTTATGATTTCTATGCCAAAATTCTGCGGATTTTCCCAGAGCGGAGTTGCTGGAAAAGGCGTGAGTGGATAGAAATCGCAATATTCTATTTTTAAAGACTTTGCAAATTCGATTGTCTGCTGTATGGTTTCCCTTGTTTCGCCGGGCAGGCCTATAATAAAGAAGCCTTTTACCTTAATGCCCAGGTCATGGCACCAGTTCACTGTTTGTCGTGTTCTTTCCAGACTGGC
The DNA here is from genome assembly GCA_964371455.1 of uncultured archaeon. GTDB lineage: Archaea > Aenigmatarchaeota > Aenigmatarchaeia > GW2011-AR5 > GW2011-AR5 > JACQNX01. The sequence continues at coordinate 34,125 of CAYJMB010000001.1, forward strand.
GCCTTTGCGGATATTCCTGAGAATCTGTTCATTGCCGGACTCAAAACCGAAGCTCAAGACGTCGCAACCTGCTGATTTCATTGCTTTGAGCAGCTCATAATCTACGAGGTCCACGCGCGTAGTGGCGCGCCACTTGACCGGCGGTAGGCGTTCTTTTATTAATCTACAGATTTCATAGACACGCTGCTTGTTGAATGTGAATATATCATCAACAAAATAAAATGCATGTATGTTGTACTTGTTCACCAAGAGCTCAAGCTCGTTTACGACATTTTCAGGACTTCTCGGCCGCCACTTCTTTATTTTGGCAGAGCCGCAGTTATGAACTAGCACATAATTAGCAAAAAAATTGTTGTGCGGTTTACAATTCAGGTTGTAAACGACCGTTTTTCCATAAAAATTTTTTATCTTTTTAACTTTCATGCCATTTGTAATGAAACTGCCTACCTTGTTTATAATGTGATCTGCTCCTTTTTGCAAGTCATGGCCCCAAACAACTAAAGTTTCATAGCCATTGTCCAAATAATATTTTAGTTTTTTCTCATCTTTTTCTGTCTGTCCGCTAAAGCCACAATCCTTGCATTTATGCCAATAACAACCAAAAAATTCTATTATCTTTTTCTTTTCTACGTGTACCCAGTCGGGAAAGAAAGTCCCTACAGGTCTTTCAAAAAATGAAGTATATAAAAATTGATTCGGGAACTTTTCCTGAATAATTTCATTCAAGCGTAATTCTTCTTTATTCTCTATGCGCGCCCTTACTTTATGAAATCTCTCCCTCTGATTTTCTGGAGGATTCGCCATAGGATTATTTGTCAGTGCAATAACTCTCTGCCTTTCGCTAACCATCCGGCGACCTGCCTCTGTTTCTAGATAATAAACAATTTCTTCACGTCCCCTCGTTTCCTCTTCTGTGGGAATATGAACTGGCATTTTTTTATTGAAAGAAATTTTATCTTTCGGGGTGATATGATGCAAGATATTGCCTGGTTTTATTTTGCCTGCTGCAACCCATTCTCCAGCGATGTAAAATGGATGTTCTGGAGTCGTTTTAATTAATGTGCCATCTTCCAGAGTTATTTCCAACATTTCATTGACACTTCTTTTAAATACTTCCTTCACTTCCGTTTCAACCAATAGGCCACCATCAAATGCAATCATTTTGTCTCCTATTTGGATATCTTTTATTTTTTTGTTGGGCGAGTTTGATGTGATAACCGTCGTGTTGCCATCCAGACAAAACACGCATCCATAAACACAGCCACGACTGGATGAGATTGTAATCGCTTTCTCACCGCCAATAAGCATGGAGTACCTTTCAAGCTTGATGCCCTCGTAATCAGGGAGTGGCAATGTGTCCAGATTTTCTATCGGCGACGACACTATTATTTTGATGTTCGGCCTTTCTTCTATAATTTTTTTAAGTCCGTTTTCCCCATCACCAACTACAACATAGTCAAATGCTTCAAGGGTTGGTTTTTCATTTGGGATGTCTGTGACGTGATTTCCGCCAGCAACAAGAAGACCCTGGAAGCCGGCAGCACGAATCTCTTTTGCCATGGTTATGCAGTTTTTATAATTTGGCGTTGAAACAGAAATGCAGACAATATCAGGCTTTTCACATTTTATTGCTTCCATCAACTGTTCTTTGGTTTCGTGATTCATGTCAAATAGCTCTGTTTCATGGTCTATGCTTTTGAGATAAGAAGACAGGTAAGCAATTCCTAAAGGAGGGCGGTCTCCAGGATTCTCAAGAAACCAATCATGCGGGCTGATAAGAAACGCTAACATTATTCCAACACCTCTGATTCATCACTTTCTTGCTTTTATTATAAATATCATGGCAAATCTGTCAGGCACTGTATTGGCGAGCCGTATTTTCAAACCAAAAGGAAGAAGGTGCAAGCCATACGCTACTGTATGTATACAGAATTTTTTAATGCTTTTAAGCTTAATCATGTCTTTGATTGTTTCTTTTTCAAGGAAGCCTGGCGTATATTCAATTTCTTTTACTTTCAGGCCTGCATCTTTTAAAGCCTGCAGTGCATCGGTAAGATACCATCTTTTTTTATGATGGACACCGTCTGCCGGCAGGTTTGGAACACCGAGTACCAGCATGCCACCTGGCTTGAGGCATTTTCTTATCTGCCTGAGCATGCTCACAGGTTTTTCTATATGCTCAATTGTCTCAAAACAGATAACAATATCAAATGAGTTTTCACGCACAGGATACCTGCCCTGCACATCTGACTGGATTGTTTTGAAGCCGCGTCGGCGTGCTTCTGTTAAACCAGATTTTGATATGTCCAACACAGTTGCTTTTTTCACACCCAGCCATTCAAGAAACTGCCCATTGCCACCGCCAACATCAAGAACCTTAAGATCATCAGAAGGCTTGATAAAACCCTTGATGTGGCTATAGCGCAAGTCGTAGTAATCCATACCGCGCTGTATGTGTTCCTCTTCCCAATAATGTTCATAATATTTTTCGTAATCAAAGTGTTTCATTCTTCAGCACCACAAAGGCTTCCCTGAGTGTCATGAACTCTACTTTTAGTTTCGCTAAATTTTCTATCAAATCTTTAAATTTCGCAAAATTTTTGTACTGATGATAGGCATGCAAACCGAGAACAAATATGCCATTTTTGGATGCCACGCTCTTGATGATGTAGTTTTTTATGACAGAATAATCGTCTTCGTTCACGTCCATCTGCCACTGTCTGGGCAGGCGCAGCCAAGGTATCTCGTAAAGTGCGCCAAAATGCATGAGCTTTTTTACTGGATAAAATGTGCCTATAGAAGAGTCCAAGACAAAACCCGCATTTTTTACATTTTCTATTGATTGTTTATCCTTTGATGTCCATGGAAAACGCCATGACTTGACGTTACCATCGTACATGCTAAGTTCTTTGTAGCACTGCAATGCACTCTGATAATTTTTCTCCCTTTCTTCTCTGGAGTGAGAGATGCTATGACCCCCTATTTCATGCGCCATTCCCACCAGCTGCTTAATAATTTCTGGCTCTGTCTGGTTGATGGTAAGAAAGAAGGTTGCCGGAATATTCTTGGATTTCAGATATTCTGCCAATTCAATGCTTTTGCTGTCCACGTAGTCATCAAATGTCAACACAACGATTTTTCTTTTGGTCTGTCTGGAGAATTTGTAGGCCGGGTATCCTGACAGCCTCTTGAAAAAGAAATATGCCCTGATGAACACAGGACTCACCACCATGCAACCTGCGCGGCGCGATAAAGCTTACTACAACCCCGGCACAGAGCAACTTTGTCACCCATTTTCTGCTGGTGCAAATCTCTTATTTTAGAATAGAGTTCCCCGTTCCATACTTCGGATAAACTCCGTTTGCTGGCGTCGCCTAAAATAACCTTTCCGTCAAAATCCACACAACATAATGCGACTTTCCCGCTGCTCAGCACAATCATTTCATTCCACAAGCGCCTGCAGGGATAGACGATTTTTGATCTCTCCACCTCAAGCTCACCCTCGTGCCCTTCCCCCTCCCTGTTGTCAACAATACCGAAATCATATCCATCTACTATGCCATCCCAGAGATTCTTGAACAAATCAAGCTCATGATAGTTCTCCTTCTGAATCGTACAGTTGACTTCGATCATTGGCTCTACCATACCGTGCCTATTTCTCTCCTCCACCAAATTCCTTATGTTAGATACGACTACATCAAATTTCCCATTGACACGGATTTTCTCATAAGTTTCCTTTGTTCCGCCGTCGAAACTGAATATAATTTTATTGGGAGGGTTTGCAAGAAGCTTGTTAATCTTTTCACTGTTCAGGACAGTGCCATTTGAGTAAAACATGACATACATATCCTGGCCCCTCACGAAGCTTATGCGCTCAAAGATCAGGTGATCGAGAAACGGCTCGCTGTAAAAAGAGAGTATTATTGTGTTTACACCCATTTTCTTCGCGTCAAGCACGATCTTCTTGAATAGTTCCATAGGCATGACGGTCTTCTGCCGTGTCATGTCCTTGTACGGACACATAATGCATTTCAGATTGCAGAGGTTGAATGTTTCTATGGAGATCGCCTGCGGGATCTGGACATCCTTTAGAACAGCATTTATCCTTCTTGTGTATATCTTGTCGTATGCAATGTAAAACGGGTACCTGTTGATCAGTGCAAACATAAGTTTTTTCAGGCTGTAATGGTTGTTCGCAAACTGCTTGAAGGAATGATAGAGTTTTTGCATAATAATCACCAATTTCTCGCTAAATGGGCAACATATAATCACTAAATGGAATAGACTTAAAAATCAATGTCTCCCTGTATATTATAAAGGCTTTTTGGGGCGAACAATGAACTAAATGCAAAACAAAGTTTCCAACTATTTTTAACCTTTGCTGTGCAGTGAATTCCAATGACAAGATTAAGCGCGATAGTACTCACGCACAATGCGAGCGGCACGATAAAGGACGTGCTAGCGCAGCTGGACAAAGCCGCCGACGAAATAATCATAGTGGACGATAACAGCGACGACAACACAACAGAGATCGCCAGAAAGCTAGTACCCAAAGTGAAAATAATAAATCACAAACTCACCAACCACGGGGAGCAGAGGAATATAGGCTACGCACATGCAAGCGGAGAATGGCTTGCATGGGTAGATGACGACGAGATATGGGATGACAACCTCGTAGAGGAAACCAAAAAAATAAAGGAGCTTGACGGGTACGGATACGACGGCTTCGAGTTCCTGTTCAAAACGCCGGTCCTCGGGAATGTTGTCGAGGATGAGTGGCATATGCGTTTATTCAGAAAAGGGAAAGGGAAAAATACCTCCGCTTTCCATACAACGGTTGAAATGCTACCAGGCTCCAAAATAAAGCGGGTAAGAAACGGGCATGTACTGCACCTGACATGGCATGGAGTGGAGCCGTGGCTCAGGAAGCATATATTTTACTCAAAAATGGACGCCGACAGCTACCTTGAGCGCGGGCTGAACGTCAGCCCCTGGAAAATGATTGGCATGTTCTTTTTCGTATTCTTCAAAAGGCTCCGGCTTGCAAGGTTCGGCATATCGGGAATCACATGGGCATTCGCGGCGAGCACTTCGTGGCTTTTCAAGGCGTGCTTTTTGGTCGAGGCGCGGCAAAAGAGAAAACAGCGAATAAGAGCTAAGTAATTTGGGGATTTACATGAGAAGTTGGTTCAGTTGTCACTAACATGAGCTGTCAAGTCTTTTGGATATAAATTCTTAAATCCCGTTAGAACTAAATGACGAGCCTCTATGTAATAGAGGCGTATTCCCGTTTCTAGTTGGAGATAAAGGCACGAAGTTACGTGTTGACGCATATTTTCGTAATTTTAATCTTGTTGTAGAATACGACGGAAAACAACATTTTGAAGATGTCAAAAATATGAATAGAAGACCTGGAAGAGCAGAACAGAGAAAAAGGTATGACGAACTAAGAAATAACTTTGCAAAAGAAGGAAAATATAAGCTCATACGAGTTTCTTACAAAGAATCTTTAACATTAGCGAGTCCTACAATCAGCTTTACCGAAAGTCAATAACTTTACAGCTTACGGCTATTCAACAGCCCCAAGCTGCCTTAGCGCATTTGAAAACGGCAGTCTGCTTCTAGAGTACGCTCTGGCTAATTTCTTGAAAGTCGTTGCAAGTGTTTCATGTTTTACAACAAAGCGCGAGAAGCGGTCAAATAAGGGAGTGAAAATGAAATAACCCTTCAGGTAGTAATTGCGCCTGAGCTTGTGAAGGACGTCAAGGGTTTTCGCGTACTCGCTGACTTTTACTTTTGTCGGTGTTCCTTTCTTTGCAAAGAGCCTTACTGAGGAGCCGCGAACAAGCTTAACAATATCGAAGCCGTTCATCTTGAGAACAGCAGACAGGGTTGCAGGAGAATAGTAATAAGGATGCGCAATGTCGCAGCTTTGTTCAAATCGGCCATAGAATTCATGCACATTAGGGACTTCGATATACAAAATGCCATCGTCGGCAAGCAGGTTGCGCAGCTTCCTGAGTACTGAATGCGGGTCTGTTATGTGCTCAAAAACATGAACAAGCGTTATGAAAGAGTACTCCTTGTGAATTCTTGCTTCTTCTAGAAGTACCGGAATTATTTTAATACCGAATTTCTTCTTCCCGTGATCTGCAAAGGTTTTTGTGGGTTCCAGGCCTTCTGCCTGCCAACCCATTTGACTGAACTTATATGGCAGGTAGCCCGCAGAGCAGCCGATATCGAGGTACGATTTTATTTTTAGTGTCCTTAGGTCTACCGACCTGATAAAAAAGTCTGTTTTTTCCTCTGCGCCGCGGAGACTTCTCTCGTCAAGGGCTTGTGTAGGCTTTTCTGTCCCGCTTGCCAGTTTTCTGTAAGCTGGAGACGAGTAGAACTTGGAGTATTCATTTTTCGTCATTCTTGGATTCAGGAAAACAAGCCCACAATTTTTGCATATTACTGTATTTGCTTTAATTTTTTTATTCTTTGTCCTCGTTTCTAGGATTTCGTTCTTGTCAGGACCAGAACCGCAAAGAGCACATGAAACAGTTTCCATGATCATACCATCTTTTTCAAATAAGAAAAATATCGGACAATTGAATATTTCAATGCGTAATATATGAAAGGCCCTTTCAGGTGCAGGTACTTGCGCAAAAATTTGTAGTGCTTTTTCCAGAAATATATGTTATTCTTAAATAGCGAGAATTCTATCTCTATTTTTTTCTGCGTCCTGCAGCCGCCTGCCCGGCTCAAATAGTTAAGATGCCACACAAATGCCTTGTTGCAAAAGACTATCTTGAAACCTGCTTTCAGCGCTGAAACATACAGATCTGTTTCCTCCCTGTGGTAATTGCCGCCTATTTTTTCGTCGTAGCGCAACTTACTAAAAACGCTTCTGCGGAACAGCGCAAAGGGCAAAAGGGTATGAATGGGAATATTCCTGCCCAGGTCAACAGAGAAATTGACGTCTGTGGGGTAGCAGATGTAGAGATCCTTGTCTGCAGTTCTTTGCGCCCTTTTCATGGCAGAAGCTTTAGTTTCTCCTTGGTACACGAAAATCTGCCTGCCGCCTATGATATCTGCGTTCTCTTTTTCCATGTTTTCCATAAGGATTGCAACATAATCCGGCGTGAATTCGACGTCGTCCTCGCCGAAGATTATGAAGTCGCCGGTTGCATGAGCAATGCCGTAATTCCGCGCCCCCGGCAGTCCGAGCCTTTTTTCAGGGGAGAGATATTTTATTACCTTGTGATTTTTTATGATGTCTTTAATGTCGTTGAAGGCAAACCCGCCGTCGTCCACAATGATGATTTCCTTTACAAACTTCTGATTCAGATAAGAAGGCAATGTATTCTTGATAACATCCCCTCTTTTGTATGTTGGAATAATGATGCTTACTGTTTTCATGCCGACCACAATAATTAAAGAAGCGAAAGATTCTTGTAGTCAAGCCATTGGCAGGAAACCATTTAAGTATTACATATTCATACTTAGCTATGAAAGATAAAATTGCGATTTCACTCAGCAAAGATATTATAGAAAAGATAGACAGAAAAATAGACGGCACAAATATCCGCAGCAGAAGCCAGGCTATTGAGGTTCTTATTAAGAGAGGGCTCATGGCAGAGCATGTGGACACAGCTGTTTTGCTGCTCAGCCAGATGCACTCGCATATCCCTCTAATGCTCTTCAAGTCTTCTACTGTGTTAGATCAGCAAATAGAATTCCTGAAGAAGAACAGGATAAATAATATATACATTATAGCTCAAGGAAATCTGAACACAGACAAGGCTGTCGTGATAAGGACAAAAGAGGCGAAAAACGGAGACGCATTGCGCCAGGCAAAGAATATCGCAAAAAATAATTTTATAGTTATGAGCGGCGACATATACACCAACTTTAATCTTACTGACATGGTCGCCAAGCATGTTAATTCAGGCAAGCTCGCGACAGTGGGGCTTATAAGCTCGGCTACACCATCCAAATATGGAACTGCTGTGCTGGAGGGCGACTTGGTTGCTGCTTTTGCAGAAAAACCAAAGCGTCCTGTATCGCATGTCATCAATGCAGGTATTTACATTTTCAGCCCCGAAGTTTTCAGCATTATGAAGGGTTCGATAGAGCGAAATGTCCTGCCAGAGCTGGCGAAAAAGAAACAACTGGTCGGATATTTTGCTACAGGCGAGTATGTACATTTTGGAGAGAGGAAATAATTTATCAAGCAATAAAATTGACTATAACTTTACCAAATCCTTGGATGCTTCTATAACATCTTCTACTTTCAGATTCTTCATGTGTTCATGATTACATTCTGGAAACTGGGCGCGAAATGGCAGGATGCATGGGAGGCCGCTGTCTTTTCTCAGACTGACGCAGTGCTGACCATAAGGGCCAAAGCGTTCCGGTACGTTGGGGCCGAAGAGCCCTACAGTTGGGATACCCATGGCAGCTGCTATGTGCATGGGGCCGGAGTCATTGGCTATCACTAATTTCATTTTTGAGAATAGGTACGCAAGCTCATTAATGGAAAGATGGCCGCTAAGGTCTTTTATTCTGTTTCTATACTTACAGAGGCTGATGATTCTTTTGTTTATGTCCTTTTCATTTTCAGCACCAACCAGATAAACAGCCCAGCCCCTGCTTGCGAAAAAATCACAGATCTTTGCAAAATTCTCCTCAGGCCATCTTCTTGTTGTGGATGTAGATGCAGAGCCTGCATGTATGGCCAGAGCGTTTTGCTGAAATTTTATTGCGGACGGTTTGGAGAATACCGGGACAAGCGCTTTTGGGGCAGGAAAGTACGAAAAAGCGGAAAATATCCTGTAAAAAGACAGCACTGCATGTTCGTTCTCGTTAATTTTGACCGAGCACGTGTAGAGATGACGGCGATTGTCGAGGCCATAGCGTTTCTGCGCGCCAGAAAGAGCGCTGAGCACAGCAGAGAATTTCATATATGGATCTGCATCAATTGCAACAGAGAACCGGAATTTTCTTATGGACAATATTGTTGAGATGGCTTTGAAGGGATTAGTGAAATTAAAGACAACAACCTCATCTATGAATTTCTGATTTTCAAAAACTGCTTTGTTCTCCTCGGTGCAGATTACTGTTATTGTATGGCCTTTATCTTTTATGGCTTTGATGCATGGCAACACTAAAACACTCTCGCCAATTGCCCATAGTTTTATGATGAGGACATTTTTGTTCGCTGCATTATTTTGCAAGAATGGCAGGAGCAGCCAGCACAGCATATAAAGAAACATGCCAACATACCTGTCCAGCATACGCAAAATTTTTGGCTGCATAACATCATTTCCCGTCTGGAGAAGGCGGAGGAATTATCAGATTATCGTGCGCCAACTTGTTTGCCTCTTCGTATGCCTGTAGCGTGCCGATGTCTATCCAGAATGTTATCTTTTCTGTAAAACCGGCAAGCTTACCTTTTGCAGCAAGCAAGGGGAAAAGACTATCCTCTATTTTGATTTCCCTGTCCTCTACCAGCTCTTCTACTTCATCTAATTCAAGAATATAGTACGCAGCGTTTGCCAACAGCGATTCAGGAACACGGGGCTTTTCAACGAATTTTTCTATCAGCGTAAAGCCGACCTCTTTTTTGATATTGGCTACCCCAAGGCGCTTTGCATTCTCTTCCGTGACTTCAAACAAGGCAACAGTTGCTGATGTGCCCAGGGCAGCGCGGCATTCTTTATGATAATCCAGCAGATCGGCTACGTTCACGTCAGAAAGGCTGTCCCCATAGGCGACGACAACAGGACCTGATTGCAGGCCGCATTCTCTTAAAACTTTTTTTAAATCACCTGCTGTTTCTTTCTGTTCTGTCCTGACCGTCCTGATTGCTCCGCTGTATTTCTCACCCAGATACTTTTCTATGCAAAAGGCCTGGATTCTGGATAATTCATCTATGTTGCCTGCTATTGCCACTATGATTTCGTCTATTTCGCTGCTTTTTTTCAGGTTGCCTATGACCCAATCTATGATGGGAACACCTTTCACGGGGAGAAGAGGCTTAGGCACTCCATAAGTAAGCGGCCGCAACCTTGTGCCCTTGCCTGCAGCAAGAATTATAGCTTTCATCTAACAACCTCCAGCACCAAATCTCCGAGCGTTTGGAAAATGAATGTTCATGTATTTACTGCATCCCTTTAGGGCAGTGTCTTTCGACCATATCTCTTCTATTTCAGAGGCTTTTGATTCGCTGTGAACGCCAATAGCCAGCTGAATAGTGTTGTCAAATAATGCAGCAAAAAGTGAGATAATCGGTGATAGTGGAGACGTTGTTGCGTTACGTATCCCCAAATCAACTATTGCTTGCTGGGCTGCTTGTTCTGTGTAAGTTCCTTGAGGCCCGAGGTATCCTATCTCCATATAATCACCAGCAAACTCCTTCAGAACCTGAGACCTGCGCCTTGTCAAGGATGCAGCGGCCTTCTATGATGATTTTATTTTTCATAGAAGAAAAGTCGCTGTCCGCAAGCTCAGAAAATTCTTCCCATGCCGTCAGGATGAGACAGGCGTCTGCACCTTCTAGGGCTTCTTTTATAGAACTGACGTACTTTACAGTAGGAAATATCTTTTTCATGTTTTCATTTGCGAGAGGATCGTAAGCATAGATGATGGCATTTAGCTGGCGGAGCTCGCGGATGGTGTCAATAGCAATAGAATCCCGGACATCGCCTGTGTTTTCCTTGAACGCCAGACCAAGAAGGGCTATCTTTTTTCCTGCAGGATTGATTTTGGTTTTCAGGATCTCTATGATCTTTCTTTTCTGGATTTCGTTTGCTTTCATAACTGCGTCCAGCACATACGATGGCTCATTTTTCTCCCTGAAGAGAGAAGTCAGGGCCGAAATGTCCTTTGGGAAGCAGGAGCCACCGAAGCCGCAGCCTGCATTGAGGAAATAGGGGGATATGCGCTTGTCGTAACCCATACCGCGCGCAACTTCATAGATGTCAATGCCAAGCTTCTTGCAGAGGTTGCCCAATTCATTGATAAATGTCACCTTGGTTGCGAGGAATGCGTTAGACGCGTACTTTATCATTGCCGCTGTTTTTAGAGACGTCCGCATGACAGGCGCGCCGAAATCCGCGTAGAGATTTTCAATGACATCGCCACTTCTTTTGTCAAATTCGCCAATGACGATGCGGTCCGGGTTCATGAAATCGTGAAGAGCGAAACCCTCGCGCAGAAACTCCGGGTTCATGGCGATGCCGAAATCTGTGCCAGCGCGCTTGCCTGATGCCCTTTCTATAATTTTTGCAGCCTCTTCTGCTGTGCCTGGGAGAACTGTGGATTTGATGCAGATGACATGGTAAGCATTTTTGGTTTTAATCGCAGCAGCAATAGCATCAGCAGCACTGGCGATCTGGCTCACGTCTATGGACCCATCCGGCTTTGACGGCGTACCGACGCAGATGAACGTTATGTCCGAGTTCTGGACTGCGTGTGTATAATCGGCAGTTGCAAAAATGAGTTTTTTACCAAGCGCTTCCTTGAGGCTGTCTGCTATATTTTCTTCGTAGAATGGCGGAATGCCTTTATTTATGTCGTTGACTTTCTCCTCATCCCTGTCGATACAGATACAGCTGTGACCATGATGGGCGAGACCTAAAGCAGTGCTCAAGCCTACATAACCTGCGCCTACTATGGAGATTTTCATGATTATCTTCTTTAGCAATAGATGGAACTTTTTTAAGCTTCGCTCCCTGCTTATATTTTAGGACAAAAAGTGAACTATATATTTGGATACTGTCAGTTTTTGGGATCATAAATTAACAACCAGTTTTGCGGCGGCAAGCAGGTCATCAGCAACAGCATCAGGTTTAGTGCCTTCATAATTCACACCGTAGCCGGTTCGCACAAGGATGGTTTTGCAGCCTGCGCGCTTACCCATCTCTATATCAAGGGGCTTGTCGCCTACGACATAAGAGTCAGACAGACTGATGCCGTAGTCTTTTACAGCACTTTCTAACATACCTGTATTAGGTTTTCTGCATTCACAGAGATCTAAAGGATGGTGCGTACAGCAATATACCTCAGTTATATGACCACCTGATTTTTCTATTTCTGTTCTCATCCTGCTGTGGATGTCAAGAAGGTCTTCTTTACTAATAATGCCACGTGCAACACCGCTCTGGTTTGTGACAACAAATATCATGTAGCTGTTCTGCGAGAGCAAAGCTATTGCTTCTTTAGAGCCTGGCAAAAAATAAAATTCATTCCAACTTTTAATGTAATTTTCGCTTTCTCTATTTACCGTTCCATCGCGATCCAGGAAGACTGCTTTTATCATGACAACACCATGTACACTTACCTGTTGCTGTCTTTTGAGAAAATATCCTTTACACCAAGCCAAATCCAGTGGAGAAGTTCAAAGTAACTAATTTGAACATTCTGCGTATCACCAGAAGGAATTACTATGGCTATATCAGAACGACCCACAATTTCATGACTCAACTCACCGTTTCCAACAATGCCAATTCGGTAAATTCCCATACATTTCGCGAGATCCAGTGCTCTCCTCACGTTAACAGCTTTGCCGCTTGTGCTTATTCCATAGATCACATCACCTGCTTTACCCATCGTTCGTAGCTGATATTCAAAGGCGTGTTGGTCTCCGTAATCATTAGAGATTGCTGTGACAGAAGACGCATCCGTTAACGACAAAGAACGAAACATTACACCTTCATAAGGCAGCGTATCACGAAATTCTCCTGCAAAATGCTGGGAATCTGCCGCACTTCCCCCATTGCCGCAGAAGTAAGCAGCGCCACCTGACCGAAAAACATCTGCAGTCAATATAAGAGCTCTTGCCACTTGGTCAAAAACTCCTGCTTCTTCAAATGCACTTCTTACTTTTGTATGTGCCTTATATCTCCGTTTCAAATTTCCAATCAGCTCTTGATCTATCTCGCTATTTACCATCTAACCATCTCCTCTGTTCTTCCAGAAAATATTGAATTGGCCTGTCGTCTTTTGGGTACAATCGTGTCAATTCGGGTCCAATGCCCAAGTCTTTCAGTACTTTTGTCGTTAGTTGCTACAATTAATATTCCTCCGTTAGCGTGTCGCTGCAAGAACTCTTTTGCCTCTTCCAAGGCATTTGCGTGATGTGGTCTCACTGGATTGAAAGTGCCTACAGCTATTCCTGATTTCTTTCCTCGTTCCTTATAACTAGCAATTAATGTTCCAGCCTTATACAGGCTTATTACTTTTTCCATTTGCATACACTTCCAGTACCTTTTCAACAATATTTGTTGTAGACTTGCCTTCTGTTTTTGGGATCAGCACGACTTTGCCGCCTGCCTTTTCCACAGCACCTTTTTCTACACAATCCTTGATGCTATAGTCCCTGCCGCTGGCCTTGACGTGAACATCTGGCTTGATTTTTTCTACCCACTTGTTTGGCGTTTCGTCATCGAAAAGGAAAACGCAGTCTACTGATTTTATAGCATTGAGCATTTCTGCACGTTCTCTTTCCGGTATTATTGGCCTCTTCTCGCCTTTGAGCTTTCTCGCCGATACATCAGAGTTCATTCCCACCATAAGAACATCTCCCAGCTTTTTGGCTTCTGCCAAATAGCGGACATGACCTATGTGCAGAATATCAAAACAGCCATTTGTGGTAACAATCTTTTTACACTGCTTTCTACACTTATCTGCGATTTTTATTGCTTCTTTCAAAGAGACGATCATTTAATCACCAATTTTCCCAACTGTTATCAACAATTTTGCAGCCCTTTTTCAACTCGGCGAGAAGTTCTCTAGTTGTTAGTGTCTGTGTTCCGGATCTTCCAACAACAACACTTGCTGCATAATTTGATATAACTGCGGACTCACGCATACTGGCACCAGACAGGACAGCTGATGTAAACGCACTTGTAACTGTATCACCAGCTCCTGTGACATCCTGGACCTGCTTGTTATCTTTAATTGCACTAATTTGGACAAATCCTTTAGCGTCGTACAAAACCATACCCTCAGACCCTTTTGTTAGCAGCAAAGCATCTATGCGCTCGTTCTGCAATATACTGCGCGCTGCAATATGTTCTGGCATACGTCTGTATCCATTGTGCCTTGCCATCTCTGACAAGTTTGGTTTCAAGAGTGTTGCGTTTCTATACTTTGAGAACTCGGCTTTCGGATCAACCGCGACAAATTTACCTTGTTTTTTCGCTAAAGAGATTACATACTGGCACAGTCGAGGCGTGACAAAACCTTTGTCGTAGTCAGAAACGATCACCCCGTCAACATCGGCGATTATTTTTTTTACCTTTAACATAGCGGATTTTTCTACCTTAGATGAAATCGGTTCTGTGTCCTCAGTGTCATTTCTGAATATATGCTGATTCTCACTTTCCGGCCAATTAAGCTCTTTTAAAATGCGCTCATCTACGCTAGTTGCTATCCCTCTTTCTTTTAATGTAGTCTTTCTTTTATTATCCACAATGAAGAGCGGCTCAATCCCACATTCTTTTATTTTTTGCTGCAAATACAACGCATTTTGGTCTTTCCCAATGACTGAGCAAAGATAAACAATGCCGCCGAGTGCTGCAACATTTGCTGCAACGTTACCACAACCACCAGGGCTGTATACATCCCGCTCCCTTTCCAGTATGGGAATATTAGCTTCCGGAGAGCGCCTGCGCACGATTCCATAAATTGTATGGTCTAACATCACATCGCCCACGACCAGTACAGAATGCCCGGGCATAGCACTCACAATGCTAACATAATTTGTCATACTTTTTCATACTTTATTAGTCTTTAAATACGTTGTGGAGCAGGGAGGCAATTTTCATAAAAGGTTTATTAGGCAGGCAGAGCCATGTAAATGTATGAGGATTCTCAAGTCTTTCCCTGTTCAGGACAAGAAAACAGAGCAGGTGTCCAAGGTTTTTGATGCCGCGATAACTAAATTTGACTATCCATGGAGATTTGGCAGAATGGAGCTGCACCTCAGGGACGAAAACAAAGTCATGGCAAACGAAGAGGCGGGCATAATTGTTCTGGACTACAACGATGTCTTTATTCAGGCAATGGATGCCAAAGGGACTGCTGTCCTTATAATGAGGGCGCTATTCACGTTGATTACAAGAGAGATCTGCGGCAGCTTGCCCACTGTTATAGAAGATATTATTGCCAACAGAGAGATGATCAGGCAGGGATATGGCGACGCGCTTGTTTACTACTACTACCAGAAAAATATCAGTGAGCCAAGGCCATCCACCGCGGAAGATGATGTGCCCTGGCTGAGTTTCTACATCGATGACAGATACAATTCTGATTTTTTCAGACAGCAGAGAAAAGATAATAATGGGGCAGGAGATATGAACAATCTTGTAGAATGCCTCAAGCAAGACTTAACAGACAGAGACAAGCTAGGTACGGCGCTGCGCGTTTACTATGCGCTTAGAAAAGAAAAATTGCTCGTGTCAGGACTCGTGTGAGGACCATGCAGATAATCAAATATAAATGGGAGAACTGGAGGCCGCACTTCATTTTAAGGGATGAAGACGCGTTGGAAAAACTCGCACTGCTTGGCAGCGATGTCAGTTTCCACATTGGCAAGAAGCTGTGCACAGGCTTCGTGCGTGATGGCAAGCACTCCCCCTGCAAAAACAGGCGAGAAACAGAGGATATGTGCAACGAGTGCAAGCTTGAGGATGAATATTTCTTCTGCATACGGTGCGACGGCTCTGAATGTATAAACAGGAAAAAAAGAGACGAGTGCAAGAAAAATTATTATTATATTTACCTTGCTGCATTCGGACCATTGCTGAAAGTAGGTGTCTCACATGAATTTCGGTTGCTGGAGAGGCTGGTGGAGCAGGGGGCAGACTTCGGGGCGAAGATAGCAAGGGTGCAGGATGGCAAGCTTGTCAGGGCTATGGAACAGGAGATTAAGAAAGAGATAAAAATTGCTGACAGGATAACAGGCGAGCAGAAGTTTAGCACGCTTTTCGGGAACCCCAACGTTGCTGTTGCAAACATTTACAGGGCTATTTCTCTTCTGAAAACAAACGGGTTTGCCAAGCACCTGTCAGGGCCTGAGGTTTATGATCTGAGGGAATACTATAATCTGCAGAATGTTATGTCACAGCCGCAAGAGATGGCAGTGCAAGAAGGATTGGACATTGCGGGCCGCGTGGTTTCTGCCAAGGGCAACCTGATAATCCTGCAGAAAGAAAAAATGTTCTTTTCTGTAAATGCGCACAGGCTGGTGGGCAGGGAAATAATACCATCAACGATTGTAATTTAAGATTTCAGCGCGTTATTAACATCATGGAAGTCTTCAAGGGCATTCATATCATTCCTGGCATTGCCCACGACTCCAACATATACATAATTGATAACGAGATCGTTGTTGATACAGGAACAGGCGAATTCTTCCACCAAAACCGCAGAGATATTGAGAAAGCACTTGATATCAAAAGACTCAAGCTCATTGCCAATACACACTACCACTTTGACCATACAGGAGGGAACAAGAAATTCCGAGACTGGCTGCGCGTGCCGATAGCGGTGCACCAAGCGGACAAGGATTTCATAGAACGAGGGAGAACGCTTGCTGAGTCCTTCAAGCAGGTTGCCAAGATTGTTACCATAGACAAAGAGCTCAGGGATGAAGATGTCATCACCACAGAAAATTTTGAGCTTTCTGTTCTGCACACGCCAGGGCACAGCGCTGGCAGCATCTGCATCTATGAACCGCAGAACAAGATACTCATATCCGGGGACACGCTTTTTGAAAATGCTGCGGGCAGGACAGATTTGCCAGGAGGCAACTACAATGAGATGAAGTTCTCGCTAGAGAAACTCGCAAAATATAACATTCAGTATCTTTTCCCTGGGCACGGCGCGCCCAAGACAGGCGGCGTGAACTTCCTGATAAAAAAGCTCCTCACGACGCTGGAGACAGCGACGATGATATAAATATGCAGGATGGAATTTTCTTCTTCCAGTTCTCTATTTTTTATTACGCTATTTGACAGCAATAATCTTCTCCTTCTCGCCGATACTGAACTTCACGGGCAGGAACTTCTCTATGACCCAGATGTTCGTCCTTGTGTGGCTTGTGATTTTCGGCACTCTGATTCTGCTGGGCGGGGCAAGGGCCATGTAAGGAAGGAGCTGGTCTTCTGCGTATTCATCCACTGCAGCAGCGGAAGCGATTTCAGCAAGCAGTTGTTTGGCTGCTTCTTCTCCGACTTTTTCTGCCGGCTTTGATTTTTCTCCCAAGGCACTGGCGCCGATAACCGACTGCTCAGAGACAGCTTCAAGCTCTATGCCGGAGCCTGGCGATGCGGTGTCTAAATACAGCACATTTATTTCTGACGCTATGTCTGTATTGGCCATAAGCTCTTTGACTGCAGCGTTCTTCTGGCGTTCTGCGACTTTTGCCTGTGACAAGCTTTTGGATGCATGCGAGATTCCTGATATCCTGACAAATTTTCCTCGCTCTGCCAGATTTAACGGAATGAGCTTTTTAGGAAATATTTCTGCCTCAGCTACAGCTCCGCCTGCGGGATAGTATCCGTATTTTTTGATGTTTATGCGTGCCTGATAACCCATTTTATTGAGCAATGGCAGCAAAACATTCTTTGTGTAATTCAATGGCGGTGCCCATTTGCCATGCGTGGCGCCGCCTGAGAATTTAATTGTGACAGGGCCTTCTGCATGCAGTGCAGCGATCATCATCGACTGCAGGACAAGGCCTATGCTGCCTGCGGTCGGAATTTTTACCTGTATTTCCCCAGATTTTATTTTCTTCGGGACAAATTCTATTTCTGTGCTACCGATTTCTAAACCAACGGCATCAGCATCACATAAGGCTGCTACTGCTTTTATTGCTTCCAGGTGCTGGTGCTTGAGACCTGGCTGAGGCCTGCCTTTGCGTATGTTGAAGATTCTGCAGGGCTG
The DNA here is from genome assembly GCA_964371455.1 of uncultured archaeon. Lineage (GTDB taxonomy): Archaea > Aenigmatarchaeota > Aenigmatarchaeia > GW2011-AR5 > GW2011-AR5 > JACQNX01. The sequence goes on from CAYJMB010000001.1 coordinate 52,065, forward strand.
CTGCGTGACTGCTGAGAGGGCTATTGATGTTCTGACTATCTGACCCCCAGCTTCCCCGACTGATCCGTCTATTTCGATCATCTATGCCACTCTCAACTGCTCCATAGGCAACAATAGTCAATAAAGATAAAAAGATTTCTTCCTCTAAAAATACTGGGGTGTGGCTGTGAGGCTTGTTAATCTGAGGGATGCCATTATTCTTTCAATGCTGCAGGACGGTTTTCAGTCAAAACAAGACATTGAGCGCAAGTTCGGTATGCAGAAGTCTGTGGCACGACAATCGCTTTCTGTATTAAAAACATCAGGACTCATTGCAAAACAGAGGATAAACGGCAATGACTTCTACCTCATTACAGACAAAGGGAACAAATCCATAAAGAAGGTTTACCAGAGGCTCAGCCTTGTGTGATCCGTTTCCAAACAAATGATACTATCAACTTAAGGGTCTGTTGACAAATATGAATACATCTTAAATATCAACTGTTTCGCCGTTTGCGGGCGCATGGGCTTCAATGCCCAGATTAGATGAAATATCTTTTGCGAATTTTTGGCAATCGTCTCCGTGGACGCAGATCACTGTCTCTGGCCGGAGCTTCTCAATGATTTTGTAGAGGCCGGATTTGTCTGTGTGGGCACTCAAGTCAAGCTTGTGCAAGCCGCACTTCACTCCGAAACGTTCATCAAGATTTTCGAAGATGGAGGTCTGCATCAAATTTCTGCCAGGCGTGCCCTCTATGAGGAAGCCTGTGAATATGACTTTTGAATTGATATCGTCTTTTATTTCGCGCAGGTAATGCACAGCCGGGCCGCCGCCCAGCATGCCTGCTGAGGAGACTATGACCTGGTGCCTGCGCAGGGCATTGAACCGCTCTTCATTGGATTTGATAAAATTAACCTTAGACATAATATTCCTCAGCTTTTTCGCGTTTTTCAGGTGCGCTCCATAGTCCTCAATAATCTCGCTTGCAGCTTTTACCATCCCGTCTATGGCAATGGTATCTGCATACTTTTCTAGAATAAGGAGAACTTCCTGGGACCGGCCTACTGCAAAGACAGGAAACAGGACTGAACCTTCATTGGAAAGAGCTTCTTCAACGCAGTCCAGCAGTTTTCTTTCTTCCCCTTTCCTATCAGGATGATTTTTGTGGCCATAGGTGCTCTCTGTGATGAGGATGTCTGCTTTCTTTGGGAGCACACAGCCATGCAAGAGATTGCTCTCATGCGTCTGGATATCACCTGTGTAGAATATGCGCTTTTTTCCCTCGAGATAAATGCCAGCTGAGCCTGGAATATGGCCTGCATCATAGAGCTGGCATTTCATGTTGCCAAGAGTAAAATGCTCACCGTACCTGACGATCTTGGTGTAGCGTATCATTTTTTTCAGGTCTTGCTTGGAAAATGCAGGATCAAATCCCTCCTTCCTCGCAACTTTCATGGAGTCCTTGATGAGGAGGGCAGAGAGCTCAAGCGTGACATCTGTCATGTATATGGGCGGCTTGGCTTTGCGGAAGAGCAGAGGAGTGCCGCCGCAATGATCCAGATGGGCATGCGACAGCACAGCAAAATCCGGCTTGCAGTCAAGAGGAAATTTTGGCGGCACTGGCTCGATCTTTGTGCCATAATCAAGGACAACAGATTTTTTGTCTTGGAGTAAGATAGCGCTGCGACCTACTTCCTGGCCTGCGCCTAGGATTGTGATCTTGGACATTATGTAGAACCTCTTTTCTTTTTTGATTGCGACTATTAATAAAACAATCGAGATTGTCGAATGATCGCAATCCTGAATTATTTGACAACAAACAATCTCAACAAAGACACGTAGACCTGCCCAATAGATTTAAAAACATGCCGCTCAAAGAAATCTTAGAGGCGATCACATGGACTACGATTATCAGCCGAAGGCGAGAAGCTTGGTCCAGTGTTAGCCAGGGCTCTGAACAAAAATCAGATACTGATTCTAAATGAAGTCGTAAAAGAAAGCGGCAACATAACAAACATCCTGAAGAATGTTTCTGATATGCGGGACAGGTTCAAGTCCGGCTGAGGGGACTAAAAGGAAAGAGAGGAGGAATCTAGATGGAAGATGATTTGAAGGAAAGGCTTCTTGAACTTGTCAGGACGCACCCTGCTATAAACAACAAGTTTCTCACTCGGTTCGCAAAGGGTGAGGCAATAAAAGAGTAAGTAGAAAGATTTGCCATAGAATTTTATCACTTTCTCAGATCGATAGGAATAGAGCCGATGCAAATAATAAAGAGACCGATGCTCAAGGCAACAAAGGCTTGGATTGATGCACAATCCACAGGGAATTGGAAGAGAAGCATGAGGATGCAATGGACGTCGTTGCAAACATGCTCAAGCCAGAGGCAGAACAATCGTTTAGGAGAGGAGTACTGGATGTGCTGAATGCTGAGGCATACTTTTGGTCTGGCATTTCTATGAAGAATTAACTTAAAAATAACAGAAATAAAGTAAGTTTAAGGGACAGGATATGGATTTGGAAAGAAGAATCGACTTGATAAAGAAACCGCCTACAGAGGAAATCATTACAGAGCAGGATTTGCGAGCACTTCTGGAAACAAAACAGAGGCCAGCAGCCTATGACGGGTTCGAGCCCAGCGGATTGCTGCACCTCGGTTCCGGAGTTGTCAGGGCGATAAAAATAAACGACTTCCTCGAAGCAAAAGTAGATTTTATTCTGTGGGTAGCGGACTGGTTTGGTTACATAAATAACAAGATGGGTGGCGACCTAGAGCTCATAAAAAAAGTAGGGGAGTATTTCATAGAGGGATGGAAAGCCTGTGGCGTTGACATCAAAAGAGTCAAGATACTGTGGACAAGCGATGCTGTTAAAGACCCTGACTACTGGAAGGGTGTCATTGATGTTGCCAAGATTGCTACAGTACAGAGAACAATAAGGGCAAGCCCGATAATGGGGAGAAGCGAGGCCGACATAAAATATACTGCACAGCTTTTCTATCCCATGATGCAGGCATGGGATCCATTTTATTTCAAAGCCGATATATTACAACTCGGAATGGACCAGAGGCATGCAACGATACTATCCAGGGAATTGGCAGAAAAGCTCGGGCAGACACCAAGAGTTTGTGTGCACCACCACCTGCTTGCGGGCCTGCAGGGCCCCAAAGGCAGAATGGGGCAAGAGACAGCAACGCTTCAAATAGAGGATAAGATGAGTAAATCGAAGCCGCAGACTGCAATATTCATACATGACAGCGCAAAGGAAATAGAGGAAAAGATAAACAAGGCATTCTGCCCTGAAAAAACTATTGACGGGAACCCTCTGCTGGAAATCTGGAAATACGTAATTCTGAGGAAATTTGATTCAAGAACAATCAGCAGACCAGAAAAATTTGGCGGGGATATTGAGATCGCAAATTACCAGGAACTGGAGAATATGTTTAAAGAAGGCAAGATTCATCCGTTAGATCTGAAGAAGGAAACATCTATTGCGGTAGATGAAATTTTAAAACCCGTCAGGAAACATTTTGAAAAACCGAAGGCAAAAAAACTCTACGAGACTGTGAAGAATGCTCAGGTAACAAGATGAAGTCTGCATCAAGAGCTAAAATCGTGTAAGTACTTGTCAAGATTTATTTTGCCGTTTTTTACTTTGATGCCATCTTTTTTCAGCAACCCAACTTTCTTCTGATACTTTTTGCCAGAGATAACGCGGCTAAAAATCTGACGGAACTGCCTTTTGATGTTATTCGAA
>CAYJMB010000001.1:55900-57397 GCA_964371455.1 uncultured archaeon
GCCTCTTTATTGCTGCTGAATTTCCAGTCTGCTATATCATGGAGCAGAGCAGCGAGCTCCACCACAAAAAGGTCTGCACCTTCTTTATCACCTATGAAAAGAGCAAGTTTTCTTACGCGATCAACGTGGAACCAGTCGTGACCTGTTGTTTCGCCTTCCAACTTTTCCCTGACAAAGGATTCTGTTTTTTCTATAACTGATTTTCTGTCCATAGAACTAACTCTTCTATAAAGGTTAAAAAGCCTCGGACCAAAATGATGCTATGATCGACATAAAACTCATCAGGGAAAACCCTGCTCTGGTGAGGAAGAATCTTGAGAAAAGGCATGACAGCGAAAAGATGCACATGCTTGAAGAACTTATCAGGAAAGACAGGCAGAGGCTGGATGCGCTGAAATCTGTGGAGGAATTGAGAAAGCAAAGGAATATAGTGACTAAAGACATTTCAGAGGCAAAGATAAAAGGCAAAGATATAGAAAAGCTCACGCATCAGGCACGCGAGATTCCACAGCAGATAAAGGGGCAGGAAGAGAAGCTGAATTCTCTGGTGTCGGAAATTGACTTGCTGCTGGCAAAACTTCCTAATTTGCTGCATGATACAGTACCAACAGGCAAGGATGACAAAGGTAATGTTGAAATCAGGCGTCTCGGCAAGAAGCCAAAGTTTTCTTTTAGGGCAAAGAGCCATGCTGAAATTCTGCAAGATCTTGACATGCTGGATCTGGACAGAGGGGCTAAAGTTGCCGGGCATGGATTTTATTACCTGAAGGGAGACGCAGTGATGCTTGATATCGCGCTGCAGAGATTTGCACTGGATTTTCTGAGAAAAAAAGGCTTCACTGTAATTGAGCCTCCGCTCATGCTCAATGAAGAGACATTTTGTGGGGTCACGGACTGGGACACGTTCAACACGCAATCTTACAAGATTGAGGGTGAGGATCTCCGGCTCATTGGCACAGCAGAGCACCCGCTTGGCGGGATGTTCAAAGATGAGGTACTAATGAAAAAAGATCTGCCTGTTTTGCTTGCTGGTGTCAGCGCGTGCTTCAGGAAGGAAGTTGGTGCTCATGGGAAATACACAAAAGGATTGTTCAGGGTGCATCATTTCAACAAAGTGGAACAGTTTGTTTTCTGCCTGCCCGAACAGTCATGGAAGTGGCATGAGAAGATCCAGCAGAACGCAGAGCAGATGTACAAGAAGCTTGGATTGTATTTCCGCGTTGTCAATGTCTGCACAGGAGACATAGGCGATATTGCAGCGAAAAAGTATGACATAGAGGTGTGGATGGCAGATAATGTGTTCAGGGAGACTGGTTCGAATTCTGACTGCACAGACTATCAGGCCAGAAGTCTGAACATCAAGTACAGGGAAAAAGAAGGGCAGCCTGCTGCGGGATTTGTTCACACGCTGAATAATACAGCGATAGCTACGAGCAGGGTAATGGTTGCACTTATTGAACAGAATCAGAAGAAGGACGGGACTGTGGCGATACCGAA
>CAYJMB010000002.1:0-39671 GCA_964371455.1 uncultured archaeon
TATTTTACATTCCTGAGGTGCTCACGCATTATTTTTCCAGGCAATATAGCTTGCAGAGTTTCTGGGGTGACAATAAATATGTGACTTGGTGCCTCTCTTTGGACAGAGCGTTCTGTTTGGCTTGTGTCGCCATGTCGTACTGCTATGTCAATTTCGAGTTTATCGGCCCACCAGAACAGTCTACTTAAGAGGTCTCTGTTTAGACTTCTAAGCGGAGTTATATAGAGCGCAGATATAGGCTTATTTTTATTTTTTGCAATTATGTCCATTATAGGTAAGATAACAGCCTCCGTTTTACCCATGCCTGTGGCAGACACTAAAAGAATATTGTGCCCTGTTAAAATAGGTTCAATAGCCATCTCTTGTGCTTTTGTGGGCTCCAAAAAGCCTTTTTCTTTTATCAAATTTTGTATTTTTAGGCTGAGGTGATGAAATCCCATTTGAACACCAACTTAGCTTGTGTAGAAGAGATATCTATTTAATTTGTCAAATATATATAAGGCTATGAGCCAGAAGAGTTTCAGGGGTATATTGGTTAGAGAGAATCGTTGCCTTCTTTTAAAAATATGTTCTCGCAATTTATACAAAGTTCTTGTAGGAAAATACGCTTCTTTGAAAAGTTTTCGTAATGGGCGTGTAGTCTTGAAGAGAGATTCTACAGGAATGAAGTTTGTTAGATCAAATAAAGGTGATACAGTAAGAATTGCTTTAACGAAATATATAGAAAGATTTTCTGATAAAAAAATATCAGTCAAGGTATATTTTCATGGGTTTCAAGTTAGCAATATAGTTCAGTATGATGTTGCATTACAATCTTCTATTTATAGAGGCAATGATATTCCCAAAAAAATTTATTGGATTAAAGGGTTTTTAAGACAAAATAAGAGGGGCATAAAACTAACACTTCACCGGAAAGCTATTGCAAATTTGGCAAGAGAAACACCTTTCCGTGTGTTATTTCAAGTCACAGATAAAGGAATAATTCTAAGAAAATCAAATGACAAACTAAGTGGAAGAAAATTATACTCAATTCATAAAACAAAAAATAACTCCCATGTTACAGAAATAGCTTATCCGAAAGAACTACAAAAAAAATTTACTGGTTACATTGGTATTCCTATAGATGAATTTGGAATTACTTCGGATAAATTTTCTATGACAGAGACAGAAGGCAAGCTTTTACTGGAATTAACAAAAAAAGGACTAGATACGTTACCAGGAACCACTCATACACTTGGTGATATAATTTTACCTTGTGGAGGGTATATTGAAGTCACAAATTTCAATCCTTCTGGTAAGAAGAACTCTAGGCATACATCATCAACAATGCAGATAAGAGGCAAGATATTTGAAGCAGAACATATGTCAATTCACAGAGGTGTAAAGCCTACTTTTATTGTTATTAACAGATCATGGTCGGGAAACAAGTATCTGCAAGAAGAATTAAAAGAGGCTAAAAAGCACGAGGTTTACACACTTTTTACTGATTTTAAGAATAATTGGGAAGGGTCTATTTCCAACAAAATAATAAAAATTTATAATCCCATTGTTCTGAAATAATAAAATAACTCAGTCCTTCAGTTCAAGATCCTTTATTGTGCCCAGGTCAGTGCCGTCAAGAAGATAACAGTGTGCATATTTTTTGTCCAAGCACTTTGCGATGGGGCCGAGCAGATCGTCTCTGTTCACTATTGTGGCGCCGGCCAATTCGTTAAATGCAGGCAGAATAATGATGCTCTTGCCCTTGTAATGCCTCTTTAACGGTCCTTTGACCCAGACAGGCTCCACATAAGTTGCGCCCATCTCATCCCTGAACTTGACATGCGGCTGGTTATGGCCGATGACTATGAATTTTTTTGTCGTCTTTATCTTCCTATGGCCGTGCGTGAATGCATAGTCCCTATATGTGTAAGATTTTTTCACTTTCACGTGTGGAGGGACAAGCCTCTCAATCCTGCCGTCGTGATTTCCCTTCACAAGTATAATTTTTTTAAAATTCAATAAGGAGAAGAATTCCGGGATTTCTTTTTCCTCCTGCCAGCTGATGTTTGGTATGTGATGCTTCACATCACCGAGGAGGATGAGCTTCCTGGCTCTGGCCTGTTTTTTAAGGCTGTTCAGCTTTGCGGCCATTGTTTTTATCTGACTTGGCAGCAGTATGCCTTTCTCGCGTATATCTTTTGTTATGCCGATATGCACATCTGCTATTACAAGCATGCTGCCGAGCTTCATGACAGGCTTATCTGCAATGAACATGATTATTGCTAACTAGAAAAGTTTTAATCCTGACATGATATTTTTCAGCAGCGACAGGATATGGAAATTTATCATGTAACTGCTGACAGCCCGTGCTGATGGGAGGTTTGTTAACATTCCAGTAGTTTGTACCGGCGAGTCTTTTTTGGTTTGTGATGCTGTTTTATTCTCTACTTGCGAGATGACAAGAGATGCGTTTTCTGTTGTCAGATCTATTGCATCTGCCAATACAGTTGCATTTAATAATGACCTGCTGATTATAATTTCCACCGTCTTGTCGTATGTTTTGTTTGATTTGGCCCTTATTCTCAGATAATAGACACCTTCACTGATATCTTCTTTTATTTTATTTTGCAGGATTAGCGTCATATTTTTTGATGCATTGAGGCTTACTGCTACAGGGTTTGGCACCCATCCACCTTCGCTGGCCAGGGAAGAGCCCCTGAACACGTAGGAATAAACAGAAATGTTTTTCCTTACATCAAAAAGATTCTTTACCATGGCTGTTGTTTTTAGCTCATCGCCTGTGACTGCTGTTTCATTGTAAGAAAGGACATCGATACCGATGGTATTTTCAGTCTGCCGGAAAGGAAGGCCACTCGTTGAAGATGAAGAACTGCTTGAAGTGCTCCCTGAGGCAGAAGATTGCGGCGGGCAATTTGTTCCTTCGATGGTGAGGGAAGACGACACAGTTATGTCCAAACCTGAGACGAAGAGTGCATGCGAGCCGCTCTTGATAGAGCTGTCGCAGTTCTGCTTTATCTGGACAGGAACTTTTAGCCTGTACATTTTGTATTTATCATTGACGTGTACAGTGCTGACGCTACTGGATTTTTTGCCATCTTTTTCTGTCCACAAGTCTACTGCATATTTGGCTGTGTTGCCTTTGTAGATCTCTAATTCCACAAGAACAACATCTCCGAATTTTGTGATGTTGTCATGACTGATTATTAATATTGATGATCCGTTGCTCTGGGCTGCGCCTTTTACTGCTAATGATGCTGCGGCTTCTATCTCTGTCATGTTATTACAGGTTGCGTTGACAACTTTTGAACGGATTATGTATGCCTGGCTACCGTTCAGATCAGGAGGCGTCCAGTCGCGAGATACGGACTTATAGCATTTCATCTCTTGAGTGGTGTTGGTCTTTTCCTTTGCTGCAGCGCCAAAGAGATCCTCGATCCAGTACTCGATAGTCACGTTATGATCCTTGTTCTCGCATTTTGTGTCGTTCAGTTCGATAAAATACCGGAATGACTCCGATGCGTTGGCAAAAATTGGCGTCAGAATACGCACAGAAATAAAGCACTGCACTAGCGAGGAAAGGACAGATATCTGGGAGCAGCTGGACTGGTTTTCGTATGCGGTTGTCAAGTTCCAGCAGAGCGTCAGATTGCCTGTCGCCAGAGGATAAAAAGAAGCCAAAGTGACTGAGCAGGAGATATTCTGGGCAAAGTTTTCTGATTTGCTGTACGTTGCATTTGTCAGATTGTACTGAAGTGTCATGTCTACACTTTCACAGGAATCAGCACTTAGATTAAATAGAGAATAATTTATATTTTCCATGAACGTTGTTGAAAAATTAACCGCAAATTTTGGCAGCTTTTTGTTTTGCGAGCCTGGCGTGGGTGTACACTCTTGCAAGGTTGAATTGGACTCGGGATAAGCGCAAAGGGTTTTGTTATTGTTGGCGCCGCCAAGGGATGAATTATAGTAAAGAGATGCTGAGTGTGTGGTGTTGGACAGATACAATGTTTCATTATTGTTTGAGAGACCACCGCAGAGCGTGCTTGCGTTTGTGTGAAGAGCGAGGCCAGATACATTGTAGTGATTATAGGCAAGCGTGCCTGACCCACCGTCTGTGATCACAGCAAAGCCGGCAGGCGGGAGGTCAAATGTCGTGTTGCTGTAGGTTTTGTTGTCAGTCTGGTTTACAAGGCCTTTCAATAAGGAGACATTGCAGAGAGTCCAGTTTTCCAGAGAGATTGTGTCGTTTGTCGGGTTATAGATTTCTATCCATTCGTCATAGCTCTCGTTCACGGGAGGGTCGTACATCACTTCTGTGATAAGCAAAGACGCATAAGCAGGAGTGATTAAGAACAGCAACAACAAGGCCGGAAACCATGGCTGCATACTGTAACCTACAACATTAATGCATAAAAATTGCAGGCAAATCGCACAATCTAGTTGAGAACATGACGGAAAATGTCTTTGTTGCGCATGGCTTGGAACACAGTCTTCGCCAAGGTTAACTATATATACTGGATTCAGACAATTAGAATAAAGAGTGAGACGCAATGAAAGGAATAACACCAGTTATAGCGATAATTTTGCTTCTGCTAATAACAATCGCGATGGTCGGCTTCGCATTTGTCTGGTTCTCCAGGGTGGCAACCACATCAGGGACAAACATAGAGAGCCAGCTGAACACTACATTTGGGGCAAGCGGGAAAAAAGTCGGCATTGATGCAATCAGCGCCGCGGCAGCTGCTGTTTCAATAAGGAATACAGGCAGCGCAACTATAGCAGCAGGAGAAATAGCTGTCTATGCTGGTGGCTCAGTTGTTGTGTGCACGCCTGCCTTGGGTTCGCTAGCTCCTGGTGCAGTCGCTACATGCGACTGGTCTGCAGGATCCTGCACCAGCGGGACAGTGATACGCGTCACAGCGCCTGGCGGATCCGATGAGACCACATGCTGATTTGTCGTATACAAAACATTCACAGCAAGCGGTGGATGAATTGCCGCCGCATCTATTTCTGAAGGCGTGAGAAAAGAAAAGATGATGCAAAAGGAGGAAAACCGAAATTATTTTATCATCTTTAGAGTTTCCTTCGCCACACCTCTAACTTCTTTATTAGGGTCGTTTTTGGCTATATTTTTAATTTTCTGAATAGCCGAAGAATTAAGTTTCCCAATTCGGCGCAGTGCATATATTGAATACTTTCTCACTTTGAAGTGTTCATCTTTTAAGGCCTTAACTAGGTAAGGAATTGCCTCTTCGCGCCGGAGCATTCCGAAAAGTTCTGCTGATCCAGCACGCACATGCCAATCTTTGTCTTGTAAAATTGATTTTGAGAGAAACGGTATTGCTTTATACCCAATCCAACTTACAGCAACAGCAGCATACCAACGAATACTCCATTGTTTGATATTGCTACCAGGTGTACCCAGTGTTTTAAGAAGAGATTATAAAACTTTCCACAAATTTAGGTGACGTTTACTTTGCAGCCCACGCCAAGGTTAACTATAAATACTGGATTCAGACAATTAGAATAAAGAGTGAGACGCAATGAAAGGAATAACACCAGTTATAGCGATAATTTTGCTTCTGCTAATAACAATCGCGATGGTCGGCTTCGCATTTGTCTGGTTCTCCAGGGTGGCAACCACATCAGGGACAAACATAGAGAGCCAGCTGAACACTACATTTGGGGCAAGCGGGAAAAAAGTCGGCATTGACTCAAGAACTACGACGGTAGTTGCAGTCAGGAATATCGGGAGCGTGACACTTCAGACTTCAGAGATATCTGTTTATGTGGACGGCGGCTTGAGGACATGCACATGGGCTGGCGCTATAACGTCTCTTGCACCAGGGGCTGTAGGGAGCTGCACATTCAGCGGCGCTGCCTGTGCCGGGCCTGCCAGAATAAGGGTGACGGCACCGGGAAATGCGGACGAGACTGCGTGCCCGTAATTTTGTTCTCTTGAAAAACAGAAAAGAATCCAGAAATGTAGTTAGAAACTTGTCTCAACATCTCCGCAAATTATATAAACAAGAAAGAACAATTAGTTACATAATTAAAAATGGAGGGTGCGCAAAATGGCAAAAAGAAAGAGAAAGAAATAATGTGAATAACTTTTTCTTTTGATTTATTTAATTGGTTTATGATAATTTATTCGCACTTTGCAATAAATTTCATATTTTCTGTAACTTGGTTTCTTATTTTTTCTACGTTATTAACTGCGAAACGTGACTGTATTTTCAGATACATTTCCAGAGGCTCCTGATGCTCTGGTTTGTAGTTGAGAGTCGTGTTGGTGCCAATGAATTCAAGCAAAGGCCAGAGATTGGTGTTCACTGCCATCCTGCTCACTTCTATCGTATTCGAAGAATCAAATCCCCAGAGCTTCGGCGAGGGACAGTGCACCTCGAGGAAGACAAAACCGGATACGGATTTTGCTTTCAGCAGCTTTCTCATGTAGTCTTCGGGAAATGATGGAGAAGCCGTTGCTGCGTACCTTGCGCTGACAAGATGTACCAGCTGCTTCTCGACATCTGATCTGGAACTGCTAGAAGATGAGCCTGCATTGTTGCAGCATACGTAGACTATATTTTCCTGAACATTCTTGAAAGAAGCTATGTATTTTTTGGTTGCGATATCTCCGGCAAAGACCAGTACCAACTGTCCTGTTGCTTTTGCGAGGCCTCTGGCAGCAGCGAGCGGATTTTCTGATACGATAGAGCTTAACTTCAAATATGGAGCGTTCTTTGACATCGCTCCCGGAGAAAAAACAAGAAGGAACCTTTTGTCTGCAAATGCCTGGAGCGCGAGCTTCATTGCAATCATCCAGCCCTCACCATGATCTGCAACAGTATTTCCAAAAACCTGTTTTGGCTGGACTATCAGATCAACTACCATACATATTACCTACAATTACCTGTTTGCCATTCTTTTTAACTTATTCTTCATGTCATCTATTTTCCGGTGCAGCTCTTTTATGCGTGAGTCAAGAATGGTCTCCTGGCCTGGCAGAAAGTACCATGTGCCGAGCTCTTTATACCCTTTTCCCAGATAGACACGCTTTATAGGAAGTCCGCGGCGCGATGCCATGAGGAACAATTCATTGTGCTTGGGAAATTTGTGCATGACATGGACAGCAGCAACCGGCCCATGTAATTTCAGGAAGGTAATAAATTCATTGATGTTGCCCTGCTCAGGCTTGCGCAAGCCCTTTACCCAATGGTATACTGCTGAATAAGAAATGCCAAGCTGCTTTGCAATGTCCCTGATACCCTTGCCCTGATTGTAAAGCGCGACAGCCTCATCGTATGTCTTTCCGTAGAATTCGCGGCCTCGGCGAAGTTTCATGGAATTAATTTGTGACTGAAAGATAAAAAGAGGCTCCGGAGCTACCCTTAATGCTCATCAGACAACAAGAAGCATCTAACGACACTTCATACGCCTTTCACACTGGGACAGTCTTCGTCATCGCCAGTGTAGATTAGGACGAAAGGGTTAAAAGGCTTTTGAAATCCAACAAGCATGCAAATCGGGCCGGAAGATCAAGAACTCTATACAGATTTTTTCCGGCAAGAGCCCGTCAGCGAACTTTACGCAAACAACTGGGCCTACATCATCCAGGCATGCCGGGGAAGTGGCGGACTTGGGCACAAATACTTCGACGGCACGACGCTTGTCAGCATAGGCAAGCATGATGGACACTATGTGCTGGTCAGGCCGCTTGGGGCAAATCCGGTAGCTGCTGTGCAAATGCTGGCAAAAAGACTGCATAAAATTTCAAAGAAACCTGTTTATGCAAAGCACGTCTTGCCGGAGCAGGCAGCTGATTTCAAATGCATCGGCTTCAGCGACATGCGCCAATACCCATGGTCAGCTGCTTCCCCATTGGATGACGACACATTCCCGCAAGTGGTTGTTGCTCTTGACAACATTTTTCGCGTCGAGCAGAAGGAAAGCAGAGAATTAAGGCTGAGATTGAACAGGTTTTTGAATTATGCTGCTGAAAACCTTACATTACAGGAAGCGTGCTTTTTGTTTGCGCCTGAGCTGTATAATCCGGAAAAACACCTCTATCAAAAGACGCATGCAGTGAGAGTTTTAGAGAAATGGGCCAGCAAAAACAAAGAGCTTATGGATGCGTACACTAACATGATAGAGTACCCGCCTTCAGAAGGGTTTTGCTATATCATGAGAATTGGCATCAAGGCTAGGGGCTTCTATGTTTTTGGCAAGATAGGAGAGAGGACTGTTGGGTGCCATGCAACTATCGCTGATTACAGACAGATGCCGGGACTTTCTGAAGCAGCGCTGATGAAATGTTTTGGCTCTTTACACAACAAAGGGATAAGACGAGTAAACTTGGGAGGCTCTGAGACAGAAGCCCTGTACAAGTTCAAGCTGAAATTCCGCCCGCACGAATTAAAGGAAGCAACGCACATGGTCTATTTGCCTTAGATCCAGTAAACCTCTTCCTTCTCGGCTTTCTCCAGTTTCGCAAAGATGTCTGAGAAATCCTTCTCTGACAGATATTTCTCCAAAGAGATGAAGCTCAGGGAAAATTTTGCCATGGGTTTAATCTCCTGATACAAGGGGGAAAATGCACCCGAGCTGGATGCAAAATCCAGGACAGCAACTTTCTTTTCTTTCAGGATTGCCAAGGCGTTCAGAGGGAAAGGACGATAAACCCTGATTCTCACCAACCCGACTTTCTTGCCCTGCATGCGCAGGTTGTTCACTGCGGCTCTGGCTGTGCTGCTATGGTAGCCATATGTAACAAGGAGGAGCTCGGCATCGTCTGCCTGGTATTTTTCAACTGCTGGCCAGGATCTTTTGAATTTCTTCTTCCAGTTTTCATCTATTAAAGCGGCTATTTTGAGCACACTTTCCATGGCTTTTTGCTGCTGCTGCCGGGAGTGCGCATCATAATGTCCCAGGTGTGAAGGATTTTTCATATCCAACTTATGGGGAATTTTTACTTTTGGGAGGAAATTCTTTATTATCTGGCCTGATGGCAGTGACAAAGGCTCTGAGTAGTTCATGGGACCGTCCCATGCGATAACACAGGGGAGGAGGACTTTGCTGTCCACACAAAGTCTGAAAGACATGATGATTGTATCCAACAACTCCTGATGAGATTCACAGAAGACAATAATACAGCCTGCATCGCGCAGAGACATCACGCTCTCCGGATGGGCTGCTGCAAAAATTATGACAGGCATCCTGACTAACGCTGCTTCCTTTACTGCTGCCGGGTCCGGATGCGCGATGGGCACAAAGGCACGCTTTTCAACAGACGACGCAGCAACAGCCGCGGTTATGGCAGATGCGGCAGAGTCTGATTCCAGCACATCTGCCTGCATAAGAGGCTTAATATGTTCCACTACAGGAAATGAACTATCCTGTGCATAAGAAACAAGATTTACCATGGACAGCTGTACAGCATGAGCCACGACTTCTGGCGTAGACAACAATTCATTTTTAATTATCATTACTTCTCCTCTATGATGGCTGTGGTGGGACATTCCCGCAGGCAGATAAGGCAGCCATCGCATAAATCGTAGGTAATAACAGGCCAGCCTTTCTGGTTTATTGAAATGGCATTTCTTGGGCAGAACACAACACAGTTGTAGTTCTTTTCGCATACACTCAGGTTTATCTTTGGCTTGAAAATGCGCATATCAGCGGGCTTACCCGCTTGCTGTGGGGTGTGGGGCTGAACTTTTTTCTGCTTTACTTCATGATCAGCTAGCATAAATTTTCCCCTACTTCACATTCCTAAAGCCCTCGTCAAGGGCGAGGTGCAGCTCCTTTCTGTCGCCTACTGCAAGCTTCGCAGATTTGACTGTGATTTTGTCACAGTGCTTCACAAGCGCGCCGAGCATTACTGCGCTGGGTTCTGGCTTTCTTACTACATTCAATGCAAGGGATGTTGCATTGAGGCTGTAAACCTTCAGCTTTCTTTTTTTGATCACAGGCGATTTGGGCTTTTCTGCATTCAATATGACTACAGACTTCTCTTTCGCGTGCTTCAGGGCTTCCTGGAAATTCTGAGAGTCCAGAAGCAAGAGGAAATCTGGGAATTCCTCCTGCTTTGAGAGGATGGGCTTTTTGTCCAGTTTGACGTATCCTTTCCGAGGCAGGCAGAACGATTGGACAAACAGGCCAGAGAAATAACATGCTTTAGCAATCATTTTTGTCAGAGATTCCGGCTCCAGACTTTCAATCTTTATCACTAGCATAACGTAATAATTGGTGACTAATTGATATATAGTTATGCTGCAAGCAAGGAGGTTCGTATCTTTTGAGCAAGGACGAACTCAAATAAAGAACGCATTTACTGGGCAGTCGGCGTTTCTTCCATTTCGCTGGTCACTGGCTGGATGTGCTTTATTATTACTATGTCGCCTATGCTCTGGACCATGCTGTAGGGGACTATGACGCCTTTCTTGTCGCCCACAAGGTCTGCCAAGAAGGAGCCGCGCACAGCATCCACGACCAGCGACTTGACGCGGAATTTCTCCAGGTCCAGTCCTATGTCCAGGACTTTTCCGGAATATACACCTCTGTGGGTGAACACGTCTTTTCTTGTTATGTCTGAGAAACTTTTCACATTTACTGGCATTACCACGACCTCCTTTTGCTATGCTATCTATAGCGGCAGAGGAATTTAAAGATTCGGGGATTTTGGCATATATATTCACGTTTTCCGTGCAATTTTCGCGACAGTGTAATGCAACTGTAATGTCATGACTATGATTTTGGCATCAGCTATTTTGGAAAAACCGCCCTCTTTGGCCATGATGTCATAGGTTCTCCTTCCTATGATCATGTGCCCTGCCTGCTTTATCATACTGCTGAAGCTTTTCCATTCCAGAGCAGAAACAAAGCTGGTGTCGTCGTCCTCTTTGGCAATAAGCCCGTTAACGGTCATGGCCATGTACAGGATCGCTTTCATAATCATATCTTTCTGTTTTTGATATTTAAGTGTTAGGAAGGAAGTTTGATAAGGAAGGAAACGCGGGTTTCGTCCTTATGCTGGGGTAGCCAAGTTTGGTCCAAGCGCTTCAGGCGCGGCTAACGGCGCATTTCCTTTTGGAACGTCACGGTTTGCTAAACCTGTGTGCTTCGGCACACGAGGGTTCAAATCCCTCCCCCAGCGCTTATGAGAATGATGCTTACAGATGGATTACGCTTGCTGATGCCAAAACAATGAAGTTCAGGGACGCTGCTGAAAAGAAGACCATCATGCAGCTGCTTGGCGAGAGGAAATGGCAGTAGAATAGCAAATCTGAACATTTTAAAGAGGCTGCGGGCACATGAAAGAAACGCATGTTGTGACATCTATTCTCATGTGCGAAGGGAAGATACTCATAGTCAAGAGAAGCGAGAGGGTAGGGTCGTTCAGGGGGAAATGGGCAGGCATCTCAGGGTATATTGAAGCAGGAGAAAATCCCCTGGAATGCGCCATTAAGGAAATCAGGGAAGAGACAGGACTCAAGGAGGAAGAGATAAAATTAATATCAGAGGGCGACTCTGTGATTACAAAAAAAGACGGCGAGACATGGGTTGTGCACCCCTTCCTCTTTGAAACAGGGAAAAGCGAGATATGCCTGGACTGGGAGCATGAGCAGTGCGAGTGGATTGAGGCGAAAGATCTGGGAAACTACGAGACAGTGCCCAGCCTGAAAGAAGTCCTGGAGAGCGTGCTCAGTTCGCGTAAATGATTTTGCTATTGGTCTCACGAAGAAGATAAAAATCTACAGGGTAATACTTATAGTGAGCATAATGATACTAGATAAATGGCAGGTCCTAGGAATTACAGCCTTGATTTTTAACCCTGTGCCGACAGGCATACTGGCCGGCTACTTCCTGCACAGGGACAAGTACGGCTCGGGGAAGTTCATCATGCTGCTATCAGTTATCTGGGCTGCAGCACTTATTTATTTCTTGTACGCAAGGAGCTAAGGTGAAATCATGATCAAAGGAACTTTGTGCTACATTGTGACAGAAGGGAAGATTCTTCTCATAAAAAAGAAGACTGGTTTGGGAGAAGGGAAGTTCAATGGCCCGGGCGGCAAGGTAGAAGACGGCGAGACAGCGGAGAGCGCGGCTGTGAGGGAATTCGTGGAAGAGACAGGCGTCATGCCGCTTGACCCAGAGCATGCAGGCACAGTAGCATTTTACTTTGGGCAGAAAGAGAAACCAGACTGGCTGGTGCACATCTTCAAAGCAGCGCGTTTCAAGGGCGAACCTGTCAATACAGAGGAAGCTGAGCCGCAGTGGTTTGGGCTAGATGCTATCCCATACAACCACATGTGGCCTGATGACAGGATATGGATGCCCCTCATGCTAGCAGGCAAAAAGTTCATGGGGAAATTTTACTTCGATGAAAAAGGGGAAGAAATGAAAGAGCATGAGATCATTGCTGTGGAGACTTGAGCACATGGAAAAATGGGTCGGGGCAGAATCGAACTGCCTGTTTCTGCCTTACCTATAAAATGGGGTACGATGCATCGAAGATGCAGGGTACTTGTAAGGGCAGCGTTTAGCCGATTGAGATACCAAAGCTGCTTCAATCACATGCCGGTAGACCACCGACCCATGATGAATAATTTAAAGACAATACATAAATAGTTGGAAAGGAATTGAAGCATATGGCTGATTCAGTTGAAGAGAAAGCAAAGCAGTACATGGATGTGCGGACTGTCATACTGACTTCAATAATTTCTGCATTCGGTTTTGTGCTTGCACTATTCTGGAACGAGGCTGTGAAATCGGCAATAGAGCAGGTTGTGCCAAGAGGCGATTCGGTTACAGCAAAATTCATGGCTGCAATAATAGTGACTATTGTTGTCGTCGTCCTAATATTCATTATAATCAAGAGCCAGAAGATTGCGGAAAAGAGAGTGACTGCATTAACGAGAAAGATGAATGAGAAATAATTATCGGCGATTAACTAAGTGCGTTTCATATTCCAATTGCACTGCTTCTGTAATTGCTCCCAAGAATATACAAGATTTAAATACGGGCTTTGACATATAAAGAATATGAAAACGTCCCTCATTGTCTGGGGCATTATCATGCTTATTGTATTCTCAGGAGCCAATTGGCTTTTGGCAAACAAACTGCTTGCAGAAGCCTGGATATGGGTGATACTGGCAATAATTCTCGTTGTAGCCAATTTCCTGCTTGGCAGGACATTCAAGAAAATGCCGAAAGGCACAGAGACTATGTGGATGGCGCTTAATGTATTTGGCTTTATAACAACGCTGGCTGTTGCTGTTGGCGTTGTGCCTGCGCCACCCTGGTGGCTGATGTCACTGTGGCTGCTCCTTATGGGAGGCGCTGTGGCTATCGGGGGACATGCTGGCAATAACGCACTGAATATGTTCATGGGGCTGATAATGATATTTGCGTCTTTGTCTGTTGCAGGCTTTGGCAATTCTTATCTGCTTGCAGGCTCGCTGTTTTTTGGATTCCTCGCAGTGGTGCACGGCTACTTCTTCGGTGAAGAATAAAACCAAGATTCCTTTTCAATTAAAGCAATGTACATATAATTGCCTGAATCTATGAACTTTCTGATGCGCCATCCCGTTCCTTGAAGAATGTTGTTCATTTCTTTTTTTGAAACAAGCAAGTAATCAAGCCAATCTCCTTTATGTTTTTTGAATCTTATTCTTATCCTCAGCTGGCCAGCCATTCTCCCACGCCTTTTATTAAATTTGTGATATTCAAGGTGTGCCGGATCTTTAGTATTATATGGATCGAGGCTTTCAGCAATAATTAGAGCTTTCTTCGTAGTTATTTTATGCAAGATTTTCAACAAATGCTTGGCTTTTTTGAAACTTCCGAACAAGCCAAAATTGTTGCCATACATAATTACCGTATCGAATGAATCCGGCTTGAATTTTCTTATTTCATCTATGGACATGACCAAAGCTCTCTTGACACCCCTTGCTTTGCACACCTTAATAGCAAGAGGAGAATTGTCTATGGCCGTAATGTCAAAACCTTTCTTCTGGAGATAAAGAGATACCCTTCCAGCTCCGCAGCCGATATCCAAAACATGTCCTTTTGCAAACTTAATAGCTTTCTTCTGCCAAAGAGGCCAATTTTTATAACCTGCAAATTTGTTTTCAAAGTATAAAAAATGGAAAAACATCAATTCAATTTCTGCACTAATTTTCATGCTTTGCACCAAAACACGTATTATTAAAGAAATATATGAGTCTAACGTGGTAAAGATGAATTGCATTGCATGCGGAGAGCAGACATTGCTGACCAGCAAATGTTGTGAAGTGATAGCAGCATTTTGCAATGAGCATCTCCCTATCAAGATAAGAATTCCTTTAGTCGTTCAGCACTGAACAGCCTAGGACAGAAAATCCCTTTCTTGTAAGAAAGGTCTTTGCATACCCCAAAGAACAGTTGGGATATTATAGTGGAGGACCATAGGAGGTGGTTGCATGAATAAGGGATTTATTGCGAAGATTCCAAAATGCTGCGGCCGAGCAATGGAGATAAGAATGGAGACTCCACGATTTCTTGAGCTGTGCTGCAGTTACTGTGATGATGCGGTGTACGTCAAAAAAGACTATGTAAAAGGGCCGCAGCTTCTTGACGACTGAACTAATGATTCTTAAAGTTTCAAACACCAAAATTACAAAAGAGTTAAAAGAGTTGAACCTGACTATGACAGAAAAATCGACAAAAAAAGTGAAGTGGAATGAGACAACATTCTTTATGATAATAGCTGTTTATCTTATTGTTATAGTATTTTCTGGCATATATTTATTTGCATGGCAGGGATTCGGTTCCAAGGGACTCGTCTTTTCTATAGCAGGAAGAGACCAGGTGCTCAATGCATTTGACATCATACTGCTCGCAGCAACCATTGCAGCATTTTTCCTTGTTGCAATTTCACTGCTGGCATTCAAGAGGCGCAAGGACAACAGGATTTTAATTCTGGCTCTAGCATTCTTCTTTTTTGCACTGAGCGAGATACTCCAGCTCTTTGAGAATTTTTTCCCTGCGGAGTACATATTCATCAGCAACGCGGGCAAAGTCCTTGACCTGCTCATTCTGCTGTCATTTGCAATGCTGGTTTATGCCAGGTACTACAAGCCAAGGTGATAGCTATGCCAGACCCCCTGCAGCTGGAGGTCAGAAAGAACATTTACGACACAATATGCAAGTATCCCGGCATACACATGCGCGAACTGCAGAGGCAGCTGCAACTTGCCACCGGCAGCATGGACTATCATCTGCACTTTCTTCATAAAAATGGCCTCATCAGGCTGGAAAAGACCGGACGGTTCACAAGATACTACAATGCCATGGAGGCGTTCTCCGAGGCGGAAAAGCACGTGCTGTCCATCCTCAGGCAAGAAAAGCTCAGGCATATCGTTCTATTTTTGCTGCAGAAGAAACATGCGAATGCGACAAATATCTCAGAAGCTACAGGGCTTCAGCCTTCCAATCTTTCAGGACATCTCAAGACGCTGGAAAACAATGGCATCATCCAGTACAGCAAAAAAGGCAGATTCCGCTTCTATGAGGTCAAAGACAAAGATATGATAATCAAGTGCCTTGTTGTGCACAAAAAGAGCTTCCTTGACCAGATGGTTGATAATTTTATAGACGCGTGGATCGGGGAAGAATGAGAAATGAAAGAAATGACTTGTCAACTATGCTTACAACAATTATGAAAGACTTGCGAGAGCAGATTTTATCATAGGAGCAATTCCATAGGCATGATGCTGAAAATAGTAAAAAGCTATGCTGCGCCGCTATACGGCAGGGTTGGCGGCAGGATAAAGATAAGCCCTTTCCGCTATGTTGACTTCAGGAAGATGTTTTCGCAAATGACTGAAGAAGAAAGGATACGATACTATGCTGTATTTGGCGGCACGCCGTATTATCTTGCGCGCGCAAAAGATACGGCAGGTGACATTTACAGTCGGATTTATACGCTCGTACTGATGCGGGACGGAAAGCTAAGGGACGAGTCAGAGATACTCATGGAAGCCGAGAACCTCAGGACGCACGCAAAGTACAATTCCATACTGCAGGCGATTTCCATGGGCAAGGAGGCGACAAAAGAGATTGAGGACTATACGCGTATCAAAAGAACAACGCTTCCCACCTACCTAAAAAACCTTGAAAAGCTGCTTGACATCGTCGAAAAAGTCGAGCCTGTCATGGGAAAGGAGCGCCACGGCCGCTACAGGATAAGCGACAATTTCTTCAGGTTCTGGTACAAATTTGTATTTCCCAACCAGAGCCTCTTTAACATGGCAGACGGCGCAGAAAAGGTTCATGCCATGATCAAGGACAACATGAACGCCTATATTGCAAAGACCTTTGAGAAGATTGTACATGAGCTACTCCTGCTGTACTCTGGCAGGGCGATAAAGGGCCTCGAGATAGACTTCGACCAAATAGGCAGCTGGTGGGACAGGAAAGCAAACGAAATAGATATCGTGGCATTCAACAGGAAAAAAGGGCCTGTCCTCCTAGGAGAAATAAAATGGACAAATGAGAAAGTGGACACCGATCTTCTCAACGACCTTGCCAGGAAAGCCAAGCTGGTAAACTTCAGGGGCGAATACAAGCTCATGATCGTTTCAAAGAGCGGCTTCACGAAGAAATGCATAGAAAAGATGGAACAGATGAAATGTGTTTACCTGGATCTGGCTGATATAGAGAAGTTGTTTGATGAATGCATAAATGAGGTGATGTAGTTGGATATAGTGCAAAAAGCGTTGCAGTTTGCTTACGAGCACCACAAGCCCCAGAAAAGAAAAGGCACAGACATCCCGTATTTTGTGCATATTCTTGATGTCGCCTCGATCCTGCTGAAAAATGGAGCCGAGGACGATGTCGTGGCTGCCGGAATTCTTCACGATATTGTAGAAGACGGCGAATATACCAAAGTGACGGAAAACATGATCAGGGAGGAATTTGGCAATAAAATAGCGGACCTTGTAATGAGCGTCACAGAGCGGGACAAAAGCCTCCCATGGAAAAAACGAAAGGAAATTGCAGTAGATCATCTGAAGCATGGTTCAATTGTTGTCCACATGATCAAGTGCGCGGATAAGCTATCCAATATAAGGGATTTGATAACCGATCATAAATTGCACGGGGAGAAAATGTGGAAAAGGTTTAACGCATCAAAGCAAGACGAAGCGTGGTATTACAGGGAAGTATTGAGGTGTCTGAAAATTAAAGGCACGCCCATGTATCAGGAGTACAGAGAATGCGTAGAGAATTTGTTTGGGCGCAGATAATGAAAAAGGCAAATGAAGTCCACAAGCCAGAAGGCAAGGTATTCCTGATAAGCGACACGCACTTTGACCACGAGAATATCATAAAGTACTGCAGCAGGCCGTTCAAGTCGAAGGACGAAATGAACAAGACAATAATCGATAACTGGAATTCTGTTGTTGGATTCCGACACTGTATACATTCTTGGCGATGTGACATTCGGGCAAGCTGAAAGGAAAAAAGTTCCTGGTCAAGGGAAACCATGACAAAGGCAAAGTCACAAAAGCCAATAAAATTGCAAATAGCACGATATTGGAATATAGCGCCTGAAAATTCACTCAATGCTCCCACCGGGATTCGAACCCGGGTACCCGCAGCTCACAGAATACCTGCAAGCTTCCACGGCTCTCTTTTTCCTGATGAAACGAAAGGCCGCTATCCTTGACCGGACTAGACTATGGGAGCGCCTAAGGTAATGTTGAACGAAGCTTTTTAAAAAGATTTTATTTGAAATTCCTTACGGCGAGTATTCACTATAACCCTAACATCTCATTGGCTCTCTCGCAATCCATCTTTATCTGCTCTACCAGCTCAGAAACAGAACCAAATTTTCTTTCCTCACGCAGGAAGTCAATGAAGAATATTTCTATTTCTTGGCCATACAAGTCAGAAGAGAAATCAAAGATATGGACTTCTGCCATGAACTCGTTTCTGCTGAATGTCGGGGCGTAGCCGATATTCGCAGCACCGCTGTATACACTATCGCCGATACGGACTTTCACTGCGTAGACACCTCTTAGCGGCGTCTCATCAGCTTCAATTCTTATGTTGGCTGTAGGAAAGCCTATCTTCTTTCCGCGGCCGTCGGCTTTCTCTACAACGCCTTTTACAGAGTAGTAGTATCCACGCTTTTCTGCAAACTGCTTTACCATCCCAAGAGCAATCAATGAAGGCATGGATATACCTCAACAGAAAAGCTTATATGGATTTTAGCAGTAGATGACATATGGAAGGTCCTGAAGACGCAGAAATTACAGCAGAAAAACTGGCAGAAAAAAAGAAACGCGGAGAAGATTTTGTGCTGCTTGACGTGCGCGAAAACTGGGAGCGCGAGATATGCAGACTGGAAGGAGACATTCAGATACCTATGCGCGATGTCAGGACAAGATTCACTGAACTGCCAAAAGACAAGGAAATAATTGCCTACTGCCACACAGGAAACAGGAGTTTCTGGATCACAAACTTTCTTGTTTCGCAGGGATTCAATGCCAAGAACCTGACAGGAGGAATAGACGAGTGGGCTGAGAAGATAGAGCCTGGGATGAGAAGGTACTGAGCCGATTGAATACAAGATTTATAAGTTGTATTTCTCAATAATGAATTTATGATTCACAACGAGATTAAGAGAAGGTATAAACAGGAAAAAGACTTAATATTTCCTGATTATGAAAAATATTGTTTATCTAATGTGTCGCCTACTATAGAAAAGATTCTTGGTTTAAAGACTAAACGACCAACTATACAAGTAACGGCAAAAAGCGAAAAGGTCGTGTTACTTTTATTGGATGGATTTGGTTTCAGTCAGTGGAGTTTTCAACACGATCTTGTAGAAGCGTTTACTAAAGTTGGGGACATTTTTCCAATTACAACAGTATTTCCATCAACAACTGCTGCTGGTGTTACTGCAGTACATACAGGACTAACGCCACAAGAACATGCTCTATTTGAATGGTACATGTATTTTAATGAATATGATATGATTATAGCTACTCTACCTTTTGTATCGGAATTTGATAAGAAAAGATTCACCAAAATTAACCCAAACCCAAAAATACTATTCAAGCAGGAGACAATATATGAAAGGCTAAAAAGAGAGGGGATAAAATCATATATTTTCGTGTCTGAAAAGATAGTAAAAGGAGCTTATTCCAAGCTTGTCCACAAAGGAGCGATACCAGTACCTTACCACAATATTTCTGATTTATTTATGCATTTGAAACAAAAATTGATATTGCCAGAAAAAGCCTACTACTTTCTATACTACCCTGAAATTGACTCTTTATCGCACCAATACGGCCCTTTATCGGAAAGTATTGATTACGAAAAGAATCTGGTATTTACAGCACTTAAGCAGTTTGTTGAAGGCTTGCCTGCAAATATAGCGAAGAACGTCACCTTGATCATCTCTGCGGATCACGGACAAATAAGAACAGACAAAAGAACTGTTTTACTAAATAAATACCATTGGTTTGACAAAATCCTCAAAAAAAGTAAACAAGGGCGCTTAATACAGCCTTATGGCAGCATGCGAGATGTATTTATTCAGGTGAAACCAGAGAAACTGGAAGAAACAAAAGAAAGATTAGGGAAACTTGATGCAGAAATATTGGACGTAAAAGAAGCGATCAAAAATGGGCTGTTCGGTCTAAATAAAGCTTCAAAGGAATTTACTGAACGTGCAGGAGATATAATAATTTTGCCTAGAAAGAATGGAATGATTTGGTACAAGCACAGTAAGGCGGAGGACATAAATTTCTTAGGAATGCACGGAGGTCTTACACAAGATGAGATGCTGATTCCTCTGGCTGTAATAAATCTTAATGAATTATTAAAAGCGTTAAAAAGACCGGCTTACTTTTCAGGATAAATAGTTTCGCGCGTTCTATGAAACTATGATAGACTTCAACAAGATGGTTGATAATTATATCAGACGGGAGCAGCGACCCAAGGCAGTGGGCAGATACTACCCTTCTGAGATTGGGCTGTGCATGAGAAAGCTCTGGTACTCTTACAAGTTCCCATCCGAGATCGAGACTGACCTTCTTAAGATATTTGAGGTCGGCAATATCATGCATGACTTTGTTGTGGACGTTCTGAAGAGCGACAAGAACCCTGATGTGGACCTCATCAAGAGCGAGTTCCCTCTGAGGCTGGATCGCGGCGATTTCGTTGTTTCAGGCAGGGTTGACAACCTCATTCTTGTAAAGGCAAACGGCAAAGAGGTTCTGGTTGAGGTCAAGTCGACCAGCGATGTCGCATTCGTTAATGAAGCTGCGCCACACAACAAGATGCAGCTGCAGCTCTATATGCATATCACAGGCATACATAACGGCATCCTGCTTTACCTGGATAAAAAGAACCTGCAGAGCAAGGTATATGTTGTGGACTATGATGAAGAAGAGGCGAAGCGTGTCATGGAGAGATTCGGCATGCTTCACGATAATCTGAAACTGGGAAAACTGCCTGAGCCTGAGGCGCGCAGCAGCAAGGACACGACATGGCAGTGCAAGTTCTGCGAGTTCAGGGAAAGGTGCTATGCTGCGACGCCGAGCAGCGAGAGATGGCTGTGACCCAAAGGCAGAGTTGCATTAATTACTGGCGCATCAAGTGGAATGGGCAGGGCGATAGCATTAGAGTTGGGCCGAGAAGGTGCAAATGTTGTCGTGAACTATAATAATTCTGAAGCTGATGCATTCGCTTTCAGGGACGTTGCAAAGCATATGAAGGAACGAAATTATGGCAAAATCATAAACATAGCTTCGGATGCAGGAGTACATGCACAGAAATTGCAAGGAATAGAATATGGCATTTCAAAAGCAGGCTTGGTTTATTTCACACGCTCGCTTGCAAGAACTTTTGTCTGCCCTTAGTTGACAATACCTTTTAAGGTTTTCTGTTGGATTATCTTTAATGGTTTTTATGCCAAGAAAAAAGGCGGCAAAAGACAACAAGGCAAGAGCAAAACAGGAAAAGCTTCGCATACTCGTAGCCAGCGATGTGCACGGCAATGCGAGGATCATGAAGAAACTGGCCGAGAGGGCTTACAAGGAAAAAGTAGACGTTGTTGTTTTGTGCGGCGATCTGACGGATTTTGATACGTACAGCAAAGGCATGATTGCACCGTTCTTGGAAAAGAAAAAGGAAGTGCTTTTTGTTGTGGGCAACCATGACATCACAGCGGGCGATGTTTTTGCGGACAAGTACAAGATCAAGAACCTGCAGTTCTACCCTGTAAAGATCAAGAACGTGGGGTTTTTCGGCTGCGGCACTGCTTCTGTCGGCCCTAATGTGCTTTCGGAGGAGGAAATTGCGTATTATATAAGCAAAGGATTTGAGAAGGTGAAGGATGCAGAGAAGAAAATTCTGGTCACGCACATGCGGCCTGCCGGAAGCGTGATAGAGAGGATGATACCGCGCCTCAGATACTCAGGCAGCGAGGCGATCAAGGACGCGATAAAGAAATTCAAGCCTGATATCAATGTGTGCGGGCATATACACGAGGCAGAAGACCTTGTGGAAAAGATCGGGAACACGGTGGTTATTGGTGCAGGGCCTGAGGGGAAGGTCATTGAGGTATGAAGCGGAGTGCAGAGCGGACGCAATTGGAAAATCAAGGTGCACATCGGGTATTAAGAACAGGAGGGACTGGAGTATCTAAATCCCCTTTAGAATTTCCGACATTGGATAGAACAGAATATTTTAACGACAATTGGTCTACAAGCTGCTACTACAATTTAGATTCAGCGAGTCATATATAATTTATCAACGTACAGTGGATCAAGATCACTCTTTTAATCCTACTGTCATATTAACTATTATGCAAAGAGTGAATTTCACCGAAGTAATAGCCCGTTACAGGAATGGTGAGAGGGATTTCTCACACGTCATACTGCAGAATGCAGACATGAGCAATGTGAGCTTACAAGGCATAATTTTTATAGGGTCCGATCTTACAGGCACTAATTTTTCCAACTCAGACCTCGCAGATGCTGATTTCACAGACTGCAACCTCAGCAAATGTCTGTTTGACAACGCAGTGCTGAAAAACACCAAATTCGAAGGCGCGAACCTCACGAGGGCGAGCATAAGGAATGTTGCCATAGAAAGGACCAGCTTCAGGAAAGCGAATTTCATGTGGGCGCATCTCTGCGGAAATGATCTTGTGAGGGCTGATCTCACAGACGCTGTTCTGGACTGGTCCTGCCTGATTGGGAGCAATGTCACAGATGAGCAGGCTGCTGCCATACCACAGCAGGCGCTGTTGACAAGGACAGCCCAGCATCAAACACAAACAGCAGGCAATTACGGCTATCCAGTTCAGGGCAAGAGCGGATACGGGCAAATACAGCAAGCTGGACAACAAGGATACGGCGGCGGGCAAAGCCAAGGGCAGGCCCAGGGAAACTATGTCCTTGGGCAGGGTGAATACCATGCTGAAACATCAAAAGGAACGAGCGGATTGCCGCCGCCGCTGCAGAAAAAGAAGGAAGAGCACAAGGAGTATTGAATATGATTTCTAAGATTAAAATTGAGGATAAAGTAGAGGGGATTAAATAGCAATCAGATAAATAACCTTACATTTTTGGCTTATTTATTTTCTTGCGTGACAATAAGAAGCAAGGAGAAGGCTATCATGTTGATTGAACTGCATTCGCATACGCATCATTCGCACCAGAAAAAAGTTTTTTATGATGGCACATGCTCGCCTGAGGAGATGGTCAGGGCAGCGAGCAGGCTTGGGCTTGGCGCTATCGCTATTACAGATCATGATTCCCCACAAGGCGCTAAAGAAGCCAGAAAATTCCAGAAAAAGTACAATATTATAGTTATTCCAGGAGAGGAAGTAACCACAGCAGACGGGCACTGCATTGCACTGGGTATAGAGGAACTGATAAAGCCTGGCATGACAATTGAGGAGACCCTGGATAATGTACACCAGCAAGGTGGTGTAGGCATTTCTTCACACCCTTTTGACGTTAAAAAAGACGGCTTGCGCGAGAAAGCAAAACTCTGTGATGCATTGGAAATTTTCAATGCACTGAACATAGACAGGCTGACAAACATCAGGGCCAGGAACTTTGCGTTTGAGAACAACATGATAGGGGTGGCTGCAAGCGATGCACACCACACGAGCATGATAGGACACGGGACAATAGAAGCAGATGCTGACAGCGTTGATGGAATACTGAGGTGCATAAAGGGGAACAGGTTCCAGCGCGTGACAAAATACCCGTCTGTGAAAACAGTCATGAACTATGCTATTTTGAGGTTAAAGCTGTCCTATGATTACACATCCAATTACATAGAAAAGAATTATTCATTCCCGAAGAGGCATATAGCGAGAAATCTGCTGGGCATGGTTAACAGAAGCCCGGGGAAGATAGATTATATGTTCAGGGGCATGGCATACGTGAGCTTTGCTGGCGTGCTTGCATACAGTGCGGCGAGACATGCGCTGAAAAGATAGTTTTTATTCGTCAAACAGCTGTTGCTATTTTTCTTAGAGATAGAAAACTGCTCATGGAAAAGCGCAATAATAACAGAAAAGTCTATGCAGGATTTTTAATGTGCCCAAGTGGGCATGCAGACTTCTCTTTACGATAAAAGAGTATAGACTCTTTTTCTCAGCAACACTTTAGGCACAACTTCATGCTTGTTCAGAACTATGCAAGTGATATTAAGAAATCACAAGAAGCTGATAAACTCATTTGGATGTCTTATGCCGACTTGAAGACTAATTAAAAACTTTCCATACAACCTATTTCTATGAACGCTGTTGCCGAGCTGAAGATGCTGAAGAAAGAATACCCAGATGCAAAATATTACCTGAACTTTTCCAGCCCTCTAGAGCTCGTTGCTGCGGCAATTCTCTCAGCGCAGTGCAGGGACGAAGTTGTGAACGCGACCACGAAAGTGCTGTTCAAGAAATACAGAACTGCAAAAGATTTTGCCGGGCTGGATGAGAATGACATCAAGTCCATTACATTCTTCAAGAACAAGGCTGCCAGTATCAGAAAGGCTACGAAGATTATAGATGAGAAATATGGGGGGAAAGTTCCAAAAACAACAGAAGAACTCACAGAGCTGCCTGGCATCGGCAGGAAGACTGCGAATGCTATACTGCAGAATGCTTTTGATATTGTTGACGGTGTCATTGTGGACACACATGTAATCCGAGTCGCGTACAGACTTGGCTGGACAAAAAACAAAAATCCGGATAAGATTGAGCAAGACCTGATGAGGTTATTTCCAAGGCAACATTGGAAAGAAATCCCGCACCTCCTCAAAAGCCATGGCAGGGCTGTGTGCAAGGCTCCTGTCCCGGAGTGCAGCAGGTGCGTGCTCAATAAATTGTGCCCGAAGGTTGAGGTAATGAAGAAGGTGTAAGGCGAAGAAGATATGAATAGACATATGCATGCTGCTCATATGAAAAGAGAGATCCCAGAGGCTAAGAAGATGCTTGTGCAATTAAAGAAATATGACAGAGCTCATGGTATCCCTCATGGCGACTACAGCGAAATAGAAATTGCACAAAGCGGCGTATATTTAACAAAGCCAGGCGAAAAATTGAAAATAGCTTTTCTGAAAAAGACAGGTTGATTTCATGCCAGAAATTCTTACTCCGATGGACAGAATGCAGCAGCAGGTTGATAACGTTAGTGAAAACCTTCAGCGCATCCGCTATAAAGTAGCTGTGCTCAGCGGCAAAGGCGGCGTGGGCAAGACAACAATTGCTGTGAACATCGCTGCGCTGCTTGCTGCCCGCGGCTACAAAGTAGGATTGCTTGATGCAGATATTGACTGTCCGAATGTGGGGAAGATACTGGGGATTGCTGAAACCTTTGAGATTCAGGACAACAAAAAACTTGCGCCTATAGAGAAATTTGGGATAAAAATTGCCAGCATGTCGTTCTTCGGACAGCCAGAAGATGCGCCGCATATTTTCAGGGGGCCTATAATACATAGTTCCATTCTCCAGCTCCTGAGCATGACAGAGTGGGGGCTGCTGGATTTCCTCATAACAGACATGCCGCCTGGAACATCAGATGCCACACTTACCCTGATGCAGTTTGTGCCGCTGGATGGCATTATCATAGTGACAACACCACAGGAATTGTCATTGACAGATGCAATAAAATCCGCCAATGTTGCAAGGCAATTCGGGAAAAGATTCGGGATTGCGGAAAACATGGCGGGAGATGTTTTCGGGAAGGGTGATGACAAGATAGCAAAAAAACTGGGAGCGCCGTTTCTTGGATCGGTTCCTCTCTCAAAGGACATCAGAGAGAGCTGCGATGAGCACACGCCTATCGTGCTGACAAATGAAAAGATCAGGAAAGAGTTTGAGAGAATTGTGGAGAATTTGAGAAAGAGGGTTTTGGAATAAGATGATTTCGATGAATAAAGTCTACATCGCTAAGACGAAAAATAAAGGGCGAGGAATTTTCGCATCAAAGATATCAAAAGAGGCGAACTAACATTCGTTTTCAGATGCAGCATAGTCAGAGAGAGTATGCCAGACGATTAAAATGCACACTGCAGATAAGTTCTAATAGATGGATAGACCCTGCCAAAAAATTGTTCGGCAGATTTATTAATCATTCATGCAACCCAAATACCAGAATAAAAGGACGACAAAAATTCAATAACAGACGATGGTCCGCTCTGGAGAATACACTGTAAATGCGGGTCGAAAAATTGCAGAAAAATAATAAGAAGCATTCAATTTTTACCGCCTAATTTATTTGTGAAATAAATGCCTTTCATTCCAGAGTTTCTACAAAAATCGTATATTTACAGCCAAAAATTAAACATAAGGTGCTGACATAAATTCTTAAAGATTCTCGTCTTTTTCTCTCATATGATAGATTTTGATACGTATATGGGAACGCAGCTTGCTGGAGTGGAGCCGCTTCGAAGAGAAGAGATGGAGAATATCGAACTGCCGAATATACAAGGCATTTTTGGCATTGCAGATAGAATCAGGGCTTACAATGATTTTATGTCTGATTATGAAGAAAAAATTCACGTAATACCATACCAAATTCAGACAAAAAGAAATTTTCTTGCAGAACTACAGAAGGACTTAAATGCTGCTGAATATGTATTGGATGCCGGCTGTGGCATAGGACTGGACGTATGCTTCCTGCAGCTGCGGCATCCTGAGAAAAAATTCTTTGCGTATGACATGTCAAAAAAGAATGTGAAAAAAGCCAAAGAAAGAGCAAAGCAGCTGAAAGTGGCTGATAATTTTGTTGCCGCAGAACATGACACAATGCCATTCAGAATAGAACAATTTGATCTCATCTACTTTGATAATTCTCTGCTGGGAGAAAGCATGTTTCTGGATGGAATGGGAATAAGACAATTTCTTTATCAAAGGATTAGAACAATAACGGCTCATTTACGCATAGGAGGAAAAGTAGTTAATACTTATGCATTTTCTCCATATCATGACCAGCAGCCACGTCTATGGCATTTTGATGCTGCACAAGAGGCAGGCCTTAGATACATAGGGCAGGTTACAATACGTGAGCCTGATCAAGAAAGCGATTATGTGGGCTGTCTCATAGACAGGTTCGAAAAATCTGCATAAGCAATTAAATTTGAATTTTGTGTCTCTTCAACTTTCTCTTCAGCAGTGCTATCAGTTGTGGGGAATTTCTTGGATAATCATCACGGATGCCAAGCACTTTTATTTTTTTGTTGATGCCAGGAATATATTTGAACTTCTCAAGGAGAAAGGATTTCTGGCCTTCGTCTTTTTCGTTCATGACAAAAATAATGTCTGCCCAGTTCGCAAGCTTCTCGTCAACTTTGACAGTGGAGAGGAACCCTAACCCGGCAGATTTTGCCTTATGATTTTTGCTGTGCTTGAACAACTGCTCTGCTGTGACGCTGCGGTTCATGTGAGCTGTGCAGACAAAGAGGAGTTTCATGAGAAATTACTGTAATTCTGAGTTTAAGAAATCAGTTAGTTTACTAACTTTTCCAATGGCATTTTTTTCCGATGGCACTTCCGATTTTGAAACCAACAACCGATAGTTTTATTAAGGTTGCCGTATTTCAATAGCATGATAAAAATGTCTAGACGAAAAAGTGCAGAAACTGTTGTTTCAGAAGTGCTTCAAGAAGGAACAAATTACCCAGAACTAGGAATATACAGAGGCGCTATTTCACTAGAATGTTATGCTGTCGGTAAAAAAGAGCCATCTACATCAGAAACCCGCTATACATTTGATGACGGCAAAGGTTATCCAATGCTAACAGCTGAGGAAGTCTGCAAGAAACTGCATTTGCGGGTATCAGCGAAATGATTTCCCGCAGCCGCAGCTTGCTTTCTCGTTGGGATTGGAGATCTTGAAGCCTGCGCCTTGCAGGGATTCTACATAATCAACAGTCACGTTCTGGAGCATATTTGCGCTTTCCTGGTCGATGAAAACACGGACGCCGTGCTGGTCGATAACAACGTCGTCGTCACCCCTGATCTTCTCAAAATCCATGTTGTACATATAACCTGAGCAGCCTCCGCGAACGACGCCTATGCGCAGGCCATAACCTTTCTTGCCCTGCTGCTCTGCAAGATAGCGGACCTTGTCTGCGGCCAGCTGTGTGAGTTCGATAGAGAAATCAGCATGTTCAGAGCCAGCTTCTGCGTGCTCGTTTTCGGCTAGCGCAGGCTGAGAAGACTTTTTTGCAATGTAATCATTAATTTCCTGCACCATCATGTCAATCTCCCCGTCAGGAATGCCATGTCCCCTTGCTCCCATCTCCACGCTCTCAAATGTATTGACAGAGCAGCCGAAGCAGTGCAGGCCGTGAGACATCATGATCTCTGCTGTGTCCGGGTACTTCTCGATGACTTCGCCGACGGTCATGTCCTTGGTTACGAATATGATTTGCTGGTCCATAAGGATCACTATATTTAACTTCAATAGATGGATTTAAATTGGTTTTTCTCTTCTTGCTGCCGGCTCTTATGCGCATGCTTTGTTAACGCAACGAATTTGGGCGTAATCTCAGGTTATCGAGTTGTTGGCATAGTGCGTCCAAGGCTCTCTCTTCTCTGGTGAGACAACCTTCAGAGTGCACTAAACAATCTTCTCGCCTGTTTCTTTGTTTATGATGTGTATGACAACTGCCGGGCAGCCTTCTGCTGCCTGCTTGTTGATTTCCAAGTCTTTTTCGTCTATCTCCCTTTCAAACTGGCCTTCTGCTACTTCTTTGCCGTCCACAAGATCAGCTTTGCCATCCTGGTTCATGACCCAATGATCTGGCGCTACGGCTGCGCAGACACCGGCGCCGATGCAGCCGTTTCTGTCGTATTGGATAATATATTTTCCCATTGTTTTACCTACTCACGAAATATATTTAAAACGACTTGAAATTGCAGCACAAATAAAAAGGAAACGGTTAATGCAGGATTTAATGACCTGAACATCCGCAGCCTCCACCACCACAGCCGCACGTTCCATGATCAGAAGCTTTATCTTGAATAACTGTGAGAGATGTCTCTTTTCTTTTTGCGAGCTCCTGGGCTGCTGCCTGCTTGATATCGTCAACGCTGCAGCAGTCTCCAGCAAGAGCACCGCCGCTTGCCGGGTGGCTCATTGTAGGTTTCTTTGGGAAGTGAGAAACTCCAGACTTGCCTGCACCTGCGGGCATAGGGAATGTGATGGCAGGTTCTTCGGCATTTGCAACTTCTTCGTCTCCCCAGTCTGCTTCAAAGTACTGGCGCGTCTTGAACTTGCGGTGCTTGTCAAAATTCGCTTTGATCGCGAGCATCTCCTCTTTTGTAAGCCTGCGGTGGTACTTGTCCTTTGAGAGCTGCTTGCCTGTTTTCTTCTCCCACTCTGAGAACGGAATGGAGAATTTTCTCTGTATGCGGTCTCTATACAATTCAGGGATAACGTTGAATGTGCAGAACGGAATAACGCGGCCGTCAGGAGTTGCGTAGTGAATATCACACTTGTGTATGCGGTCTATATCCCAGTTGAACGGGTCCTGGAAGTGCATCATACCGATGAATAAAGAATTCTTGTGGAAGTCTGCGAGACCGTGATAGTTGCCGCCCTGCATGGCTCCTGTGAGCATGCGGACGAACTTCAGATTCTTTGGCTTGTGCTCTTCGTCAACATACTTGCGGATGTTCCACATAAGCTTTGCCAATACCCAGGATTTTCGCATCTTCTTGTATTTGGCATTGTTGATCTCTCGCGTCAGTTCACCGAGATAGTCAAAGAAGCCATCAATGTCAAAGAAGCGCGTAATAGGGACGAGCTTCATGTTATCGCCATCACCGTCTTTGAAAACATACGTTGCCATGCCGCAGGCGAAGTGGATAGAAAGACGATACTTAGGCTCATCTTTCAGGGCTTCCACGAAATCTGTGACCTGCTTTGCGCATGGCACAGGGAAGAAATCCTCGCGCCCGACCTGGCCGTCTGTCTGCTCTTCAATACGCTTGATTGCTCCAGGGATTGTAATCCTCTGTCTCTTTCTTAGCTGGTCTGGCATTCTGCCGACAAGAGAGACAGGCTGGAAATTGACAGAGCGCACTGTGTCAATATTGCCCGCGCCAAACCGGATGATGTCACCGAGCTCGTGGTCATTTACACCGCCTATGACTGTCGGCACAAGCACAACGCCAAGGCCGGCTTGCCTGCAGGACTCAATGGCTGACTGGGCTTCCCAATAGTTTTTTGGATTTGTTTCAGGCGCCATACCATCAAAGCTCATGTAGAGATTGTTCACACCTGCTTCACGGATTTTTTTTGCAAGTTCAGGGTCTTTGGCAAGATTTACTCCATTCGTATTGAGCTGGACGTGGTCGTATCCAATTTCTTTGGCAGCTCTGATAATATCAGGAAGATCTTCACGCAAAGTTGGCTCGCCGCCTGTGATCTGCACTGCATTGGCACCGACAGGCTTGATATTTCTCATCCTGCGCAGCATGAATTTTATCTGGTCCATGCTGGGCTCATAAATAGGCTCGCCTTCTTTTGCATAAAAGAAGCAGTTGCTTACAAGGATCCCGTCACCTGCCAAAAACACATGTTCCATATTCTCTACTTCAATATCGTACACATATTCTTCTGTTTGTCTTGCCAGAATTTCCTTTACTTCATCTACAACAAAGTCTCCAATCCTTTCGATCCTTGCCCCTCTTCGTGGCGTAAGCCCGAGAAGCCTGGCTTTGTGGCCTTGCCGAAGGTCCAAAGCAGCAGCGAGTTTTTCCATGTCTTTGCCCGATACATAAATCTTGTGCAAGTCATAGTTTGCGCCTTTTATCTTTTCTTTGGGAACTGTATAGATGCGGCAGAATACACCCAGCGAAGACAGCAAATACATGACATCTCTTGCCAATCCTCTGGAAACAGTTGCCAGTCCCATGCTGGCATGCCTTTTCCCGCGCGTAACAAAACCATCTCCATTAAACAGGCCGCTTAACAGTGCTGTCTTTAATGCGTAAGGCATGCCAAAAAACATCTTTGGAACCCTTTTTCCTGAAGCTTTCTCAGGAATGCCTAATACATACTTGAAGACAAGTCTCATATTCCTGGAACCAATTACGATCTGCGGTGCCTTGCCATACTTTTCAAGATTAAGAGTACTGTACTGAAGACCCAGCCTCTTTATGCAGTCTATAATTTCGACTGCATGCATTTTGTCCTTGCATGTTATGCGCAGGTCTTTGTATGTGTAGTGCCCGTTGGCAATAAAGTAGCCTATAATTTTTGCCAAGTCCTTGCTTGTTTTCAGCCTTCTAGGAAGTTTTTCCTTGGTTGCATCCCTTCCAAAAGTAACTTCATGATTTGTGTCCGGCAGTTTGTAAAATTCAGAAAGCGGCATAGTATCCCGTGATCGCCAGCTATAGAAAAGCCCGCCTGAAGTACCTGTCAGGGCAGCTCTCACATTGTGGACATATATTTTTTGTTTTTCCACGTCAGGAATAGCTGAAAATGCTTCAAGAAGGTCTATCTCAATCTCGTGTGCAGCGGGCAGAGCCGCGCCTGCCAACAGTTTATCGCCGATTTTTAATTCGCTGGCCGGCTTCTTTAAAAGGTCCTTGCCGTCTAACATCGCAAGCATGTGTTCTGGCGTGACTTTGATGCGCCTTCCCGTCTTTGTTCTGACCTCCAATAAAGAGCCTTTGTACGGCCTTGTGAAAACTTTTTTTATTTTTGCCCATGTCGCAATACCTGAGCTGAATGTCAGGGTTTCTGTGCCATCCAAATATGCGAATTCGCCTTCGATATCGTTAATTTTGATTTTTGTGGGCTGACTGCCCGGTATATTTAACAATGTCTCTATTTTCTCAAGAGACACTACCCCATTTCTTCTGACTATCAATTCCTCTTCCCCCGGGAGACAATACCAACAAGTCAAGTCGCAGCGGTTTGTAATTACGATGTTGCCCAGTCCTGTATGGGACTCATGTTCAACACAAAGGCCGCAATCAGTGGGGCAATCAATATCAAACTTGCTCTTGTCTATGTGCGGATTGAGAATCTTGATTCCAGGGTCCTGGAAGCGCTCTGCTTTCTTAAACATCTCGTAGTCAGACCAGTAGAGCTCCTTGGTCACGCCGTGCTCTACGCAACTCTTGATGACCCATACTTTGTTGTTGCGGGCATATGTGACTGCGTCGATCTTAATCCTGTCCCATTTTTCCTCGTCCACGCATCCCGGGCACAGGCTCTGGTGAAATTTCAGGACAAGAGTATCTGCGGGTAAAAGAGAAAGAAGAGCCTGTTTTCTTTCATGAGTGAAATTCTTAACATAGGGCGATGTCGGGACAATTTCGATATTCTGTGTAACTTCTTTCGGGTCGTGTGTAATAGCTTGCGGGTATGCATTTACCATCTGGATACCTCCTGTTCTGCAATACGCCTTCGGCGCCATACTTGTTTGCGATTAAATCCATGACTCTGCCATATAAACTTTTAGCGATTTCTAAAAGTTATAAATGTATTAGCGTGAATGATATTTAAAGGTTGATGTGTCGGTGGGGAGACATATCATTCATGATTTTGTTGAAGTTTTTCAATGTCTTTACGTAATTCAAGCAAATAAGGAGTCACTACAGCTGCTGCTGAGATTGGTCTTCCCACAAAACGCCTCCAGAACTCAGTCCAATGTTCAGTAGCATATTCGAATAGTACCATTATAATCCTTTTAACCCTTTCCTCTAATTAATCTGCATGCCAGACGGAGATGTGAACAAAAAGATATTTGCGACGTTTGCCAGCGTGGCATCGGCGCTGGGATTCAGCGAGGTGCACGGCATGATCATAGGCGCGATTCTTGTTGCGAACAGGCCGCTCTCGCTGCAGGAAATTGCCAAGAGGACAGGGTACTCCTTGTCATCGATTTCTATATCCATTGACCTACTTGAGTTAGTCGGGATTGTGCGAAAAATCAAAAACCTCGGTGACCGCAAAATTTATGTCAAGCTTGAGGGGGATCTTATTGAGAGCCTGAAGAAGGCATTCATGCTGAAAATACAGAAAGAGATGTTCCTCACCAAGATGGAGCTGGAAAAATACAAGGCAGGCACCAAAGATACAAACATGAAAAGAACCATAGAAGTTTTGCAGCACGAAGTTAACAGGCTACAGAATTATATCAACAGAATGGCTGAGGTTGAGATACCGAAGTGAGGCTATTTTCTTATCAGAATATCTACTATTTTTCTGAAGTCTTCCATGCCCTTAAAGACAAAAGCTTGCATACCTGCGTTAGCTGCGGCTTTGACATGCTGTGTGTCATCATCAAAAAATACCATCTCATGCGGCTCAAGCCCTAAAATGCCGATAATAAATCTGAACACTTTCTCATCAGGCTTCGTCGCTCCTATTTCATGCGATGCGATTATGAAATCGAACAATTTATCCAGAGAAAGCTTCCTGATCATGTAATCCATCCTGTACTTTTCGTTATTGGTGCACAGAACTAACTTGATATTTCTGTTTCTCAGCTGTTTAACAACCTCTAACATCTCTTGGTTGGCAGTCCCATCGTCAAACCAGTATTCAAGCAGGGCATTTATTCCCTTCTTCCACTCCCATTTTCTGATGTAAAGCTTCAGCACTTCTTTCATATCTTTTTTGCCTTCAAGGCATTCCTGAAAATGTCTGTGGAAAAAATCTTCTATTTCACTGAGAGGCATATCAAAATCCTTGCTGAAACGCCTGCTAAAGAGGTCACTTTCAAAATACAGAACGCCATCGAAGTCGAGTACAACGGCTTTGATCATAGTTATAGCTGCAGATAAACTATTTAATCTGGTTTTATTGTAATAATAGCAGCAAGGTGTTTTCAGAATGCAACAGCAGCAGAAGATTTTCAGCATAGAGGAAGCCGATGTTCTTGTGCCTTTCATAAAAAATGCATTCAGCGAGATCTTCAGTCTGAACGAGATCACGAGGTTTTTGGGCATTGATATAAGCGATTTGGTTAATATCTGGGGAAAGGAAATATCAGAGCCCGGAAATGTTGATTATGAACTGTACAAAGAAAAGTTAGAAAAAAGGAACCAGACAGAGAAGAAAATTCAAGAGATGTTTGACGAGATATCAAAAACAGGCGCTGTTGTAAAAGACATGGATGTCGGTCTAGTAGATTTCTACTCAAAGAATGGCGATGAGCTTGTCATGCTGTGCTGGAAATTCGGCGAGGACAGGATAAGGTTCTGGCACCCCGCTTCTGGCGGATTTTCCAGACGGAAGCCAGTTGAGGAATTGAAGAGATAATGAAGCTGACAACAAATAGGCTTTGTTATATTTCGCTTCGTCGTATGCTGTCGCGAGGCTAAAGAAAGATTCTGTCCGCAAAATAGAGATAATTCTGATTGTACTGATACTTATTTCGATAGCAGCCCTGTTCTTGATGGCTGCCGCACCTCCAACAGTGGAAACAATTTCTCAGGCTGTTTGATGCCTTTTTAAAATTTCCGCGGAAAAAACTACTATGGCATTCGTAAAAGTGGCATCTGTGCATGACATTAGACCAGGAGAAGGCAAAACAATAACCGCCAATGGAAAAGAAATAGCTTTATTCAATGTGAATGGCAGGTTCTTTGCCATTGACAACACATGCCCGCACAGGGGTGGGCCTCTGGGAGAGGGAGAGCTTGCGGATAGCATAGTTACATGTCCCTGGCATGGGTGGCAGTATAATGTGCAGACAGGTGAGGGCATCACAATGCCCGTTAGCGTTAAAAGATTCGAGGTCAGAGTGGAGGGCAAAGATATTTTGGTGAATGTTCAATAAAAATTCGGCAAGCCGTCGGGATATTTTTTCCTTAATTCTCCAACGCGGATTTTGGAAATGTCTTCTAATGTGAACCAACCTATCTGATCAGATTTGCCCGGCTCAAGAATCTTGGGCTCCCACTTTTTACTTTACAAACAAAAGCGGGGAAACCCAGTGCCGCTTTTCTTCCTCCCGGAAACTCCCTTCCTCTTTGTTAACTATAACAGCTCCGACACCTACGCCAATATAATCCACGCCACGTTGCATTTGGTGGATTATGATTGCTATCTATATAAATATATTCACTCTAACTGCTCTAAAGTGGTGTTATGACCCAGACAGAAAAAATAAACTGGATGGAATGGGGAAAAGATGCGTTTGAGAGGGCGAAAAAAGAGAATAGGCCGATATTGTTAGATATATCTGCTGTCTGGTGTCATTGGTGCCACGAGCTCGATAAAAATGCTTATTCTGATCCTGTGGTTATCAAAACAATAAATGAAAACTTTGTGCCGATACGCGTTGATACAGACAAAAGACCTGACATCAATGAACGATACAACCAGGGAGGCTGGCCGACTACCGCCTTTCTCACGCCAGAGGGCGGGCTCATCGCAGGCGCGACTTATGTCCCGGTGGAGCAGATGAAAGCCCTGCTGCCGCAGGTGAAGTATTTTTACAACACGCAGAAACAGAATATCAGCAGCACTATACAGAAGCCACAATACAAAGAAGGCGTTGTTTCCGAACAGATAGCACAGGATGTAGCATTATACCTGAAAGATAATTTTGATGCTGTGCATGGCGGCTTCTACTATGAGCCGAAGTTTCCCATGCCTGAAGCGATTGAGATCGCAATACTTTTGTACATAAAAACACACGACAAAGAGCTGCTGAACATCGTCAAGACAACTCTTGACAGGATGACAGGCATTTACGACACAGTTGAAAACGGCTTCTTCCGCTATTCTGTGCGACAGGACTGGTCGCTTCCGCACTATGAGAAAATGCTGGAGGTTAATGCAGGGCTTTTGCAGAATTATGTGCATGCATTTTCATTGACAGGCAAAGAGGATTACAGGAAAATCGCAGAAGGAATAATAAAATACATCAGGCCAAAGCTTTTTGGCATTGCATTCTATGGCAGCCAGGACGCCGATGAGGAATACTATGCCTTGCCGCTGGCAGAGAGGAAGCAGGCAAAAGAACCTTTCATAGACAAGACGATATACACGAACTGGAACGGCAAATGCATTGCTGCATTTGTAGATGCGTACGCTGTTCTCGGCGATGCCACGCTTTTGACTGATGCACAAAAGGTCCTCAATTTTCTCATTGACAGCTGCTATAATGAAAAGCAGGGCATGTGTCACTATCATGATGGCAAGAAAAATGTTTTCGGGTTGCTGACTGATAATGTCTGGATGATGGCGGCATTACTGAAAATGTACCAAGCAACAGCAGAGAGAACGTATCTGGAAACTGCGGAGAAGATTGCTGATTACATAATAAAAAATCTCAAGGACAAGAAAGGATTTTTTGACAGGATTAAGGAAAAAGAAGGACTCGGACTTCTTAAGGAAAGGAACAAGTCCATACTGGAGAACTCGATTGCTGCTATGGTTTTCACCGAACTCACAAAACTGACAGGAAAGGAGGAATACATCAAGGTAGCAGAAGGATGCTTATCAATATTCTCACAAGATTACAAAGCTTATGGAATCCATGCTGCCCTTTACGCACTCGCTGTTGAGAAATTCCTGGACAACATTCATGTTGTAGTTGTCGGAGATGCGAAAGACGAAGAAGAAACAAGAAAGCTGGCTGCTATTTCCGATCCGAGAATAATTGTGCAATTTCTGGATGAGAAGCAAGATGAAAAAGATGTCAAGAAATTAGGCTATGGAAGAGGAGTTTTCGTGTGCCATGGAAGCACGTGCAATAAGTTCAACACAATAGAAGAAGCGATGAGGAAACTAAGCGGCTTTGAGTGAATCTGACTCTAGGGTTAATTCTGCTGGCATATCAGGATGATACTCACTTATCTCAGGAACACGTTCAATACTGCCGTGTATTAAAAAGTAACAATATGAACCGTCTGGTAACTGTTTTCTTACATACGCTGCACGGTATCTGGCCGGTCTGCCTTCTCCAACAGGCGAAGAAATAAATTCATACCATTCTTCCATGCAATCGCCTAATAAAATGCTGCATTTACTGCATTTATATTGTAAAAAGATGTTAATATATTTTCTTTTAAAACTTGCCTGCAATAAATGACAAAGCTAATGGCGACAAAATCGTCATATGACTAAGCAGGGGTCGTGTAGCCTGGTCCAACCCTTTTTGCTCGCGCAAAAAACGTTGACGGGAAAAGGGTTACAGAAAATCACGCAAGGTTGAGGGCCTTGTTCCTTAGGGCGTGATGCGCTGTGCGCATCATACGGGGCATGGATACGAGAGTTCAAGCGCAGGAAACCCAAGGTTTCCTACCGCCCTACCTTTCCTTAATAGCAGCTTTGCTGCAGAGGATAAGTAGACCGGTAGAGAAGGATACTTCCTTCTCTGCGGGAACAAATCTCTCCCCCTGCACTCTTTTATAGATTCGTGTAAAGCATTTCTCATGCCTGTGAACAAAGAAAAGCTCATTCAGATGTTCCTAGATAGAGAGGCGTTCAGGACAGGAAGTTACCAGCTGGCAAGCGCGAGAATATCGCCATACTATTTCCATAGTGGACCTCCTACAGGAAAATAGAAAAAGATCATGGCGAGAAAGGGAAAAATTTTGGAGCTATAATAATGCCGTATTCGCGACAAGTTCTAGTTGAAGACGCACTTTCGACAGCAGGTTCTTCTGAAGAAGCATTGGCAGAAGTGCAGTCTGCTGCAGGGTATGTGCAGGTTCCTGCTCTTGTCGTTGGCCTTGACAGGCAAGAAATTAGAGAGACAGATGCTGCTTCCGTGGAATTCGAGAAGAAGCATGGGATACCTGTATATTCGATGCTTATGATTTCGGATATATTTGAATACCTCAAGAAATGCGGAATGATCCCGAATCAGCAGGAAGATTTTATAATGTCTTACTGGAAAAAATTTGGAAGCCCTCAACTGAAGGCGCTGTACAAACTATAATGAAATTAGCTTAAAATAATTTCTCCTCTTATTCTTAGCATGCTGCGGGCAAGGCTCATTATTTCAGGCCTAGTACATGGCGTTGGGTTCCGTTCTTATACGAGAAACAATGCAAAATCACTCGGGCTTAAGGGATATGTGCGCAATCTCAGGAGCGGCAAGGTGGAAGTCGTCATTGAGGGCTACCAGAAGCAGATAGACGATCTCCTTGACCTGATGCACAAGGGGCCATTTCATTCGCAGGTTGAGGACATACAAGTGATCTGGGAAGACCCGACCAATGCCTTCAAGGATTTTACTGTTGAGATGTGATAAGTTTAAAAACTTTTTGACTAATTCCGGGAAATGTTAAAAGTAGACGATCTCGGAACTTTACAAAATAATGATGACAGATACATAGATTGTTACGTATCCACAGATGTGGGTGAAATTGAGGCTTTTCTAGAAAATATAGGGTTCGAAGAACGAGAAGAGGAGAAGGATGTAAGAACCCTGGCAGATTACTATGACGATTCGGAATTTTATGGGGGGTATACGCTTCTCATTCAGCCGCAAACTGGGTTGAAGATTGATGGTGTTGATGTTCCGCTGGAAGAAGCAGTGAGAGCCAGAAAAGAAATAGGTTTTATGCCTATGTCTAAATTGAGGATATATGCACTTAGGGATGGCATAGATAAAAAACTGTCACCAGTAATGAGTCAGTTGACTTCTGAAAGGCAAAATATGGCATTTGTCAATGAAAGTTATTCAAGAGTTCACGTTAGACTTTCTGAATTCTATTGTTAACTTTAGACCTTCACCACCTTTGCGGACATCAAAATCTTCGTTACAGCGTAGCCGAATACAAAGCCACCGATGTGCGCAAAGAATGCGATGCCGCTGCCTGTGCCGCCTACGAGGCTGACTGCGCCGAAGATGAGCTGAAGCACGAACCAGAAAACAAGCATGAGATATGCAGGCACGGTTGTTGCGCCTACACGCGAGAGAACATGCACACGGACTTTCGGGAACATGGCGAGGTAGGCGCCCAGCACGCCTGATATCGCGCCGCTTGCGCCTATCGCAGGGATCACTGAGCCGATGTTTGTCAGGAAATGAGCGGCTGTGGCTGCAATGCCTGAAAGCAGATAGAAAATTATATACTTTGCCCTGCCTAGCTTGTCTTCGACATTGTCGCCGAATATGAAGAGGAACCACATGTTGCCGAAGATATGATCGAGGCCGCCATGCAGGAACATGGACGTGAAGACTGTAATGAGCATGAGATCTGCTGGCTTGAAGCCGTAGGTGTCTATGACATTTTCAAAATTTGTCAGGCTCCAGATGAAAATGATAACATTGACAGCAATGAGTGCGTAGGTGATGTAGGGCTTTGTCCTGCTGACATTCTCGTCTTTGTAAGGGAAGAACTGGCCTTTCATGTATAAAATATGAAAAATGCAAATAAAAAGTTAAAATTAATTTATCATGTCTTTAGAATAACTATCATCTTCAGACGAAACACCGTATATTTCCTTTTGAAGGTCTAAGATTTGTCTTCTCAGCATTTTTCCTTTATCTGTCAGTCTGTAAACAGGTTGTGCGTGATCCTCTCCAAGAAGATAACCTTTAGATTGAAGACCCTCTAGAGTCATTTCAAATTTACGTATTTCTTGCTCTGAAGTTCTGGTCAAGTCGATGTATTCTAAATTAAGATGTAGGGACGTTTTTAATCTTTCTGAGGCAATTTCTGCTTCTCTGTTGCTGATACATATTGCAGGATTGCCTGTTAATTCACTATAAGGTATCATCTCATCTTCGTGATCCAAAATCTTGACTAAACATACAAGAAGTTAGTAACAAATAACCTTTAAAAGTCTTAGCTCGTATATTTATACTGCTTCCGATGTTGATATCGGAAAGGATTTGACGGGGAAAGTTTGGCAATTTTCCTGACTTTTTGCTGGCTAGTGCGTACAATGAACCAGCTGTCAATGATGCTTACTGGTGAGTCGCGAGACTCGCCATGAGACTGCAATATATTGCGTTAGAACTCTGAGCTTGTGCTAAGCACGCGGTGAGGAGATCAATCATGTTGCAGTAAATTATGAAGGCCTGACCTAATGATCATGCCAGATGGAAGCGCAAGCAG
Organism: uncultured archaeon; assembly: GCA_964371455.1. Lineage (GTDB taxonomy): Archaea > Aenigmatarchaeota > Aenigmatarchaeia > GW2011-AR5 > GW2011-AR5 > JACQNX01. Next base: position 39,569 of record CAYJMB010000002.1, read on the forward strand.
GCAAAACTCTACTAAAGGTAAGGGACATACACATTTGTGTAGTATTCTTCCAACAATTCCGGTTGATCCCGCCGGAGACTACTCCTATCAGGTTCCGACTAAG
>CAYJMB010000003.1:0-20175 GCA_964371455.1 uncultured archaeon
TCTGCATCTTCAAATTCTTCTTTTATATGCACCCTGCTCGCAACAAGATCTTTCAGCTTTTTCTCTATAACCTTTCTATCGTTCTTTGTTAAAATTGATAAAGCATGCGCAACCTCTGGTGCATAGCGGTCAAATATCTGCATTCTTCTCTTCTGTTCGCCGGCCCTGCGCTTGCCGGAAAGAAAGGAGGAAAGTTTCCTTCCCGCATCCTGTATTGCGAGCTTGGTCTCCTTAATGATTTCAGGGTAGCTGGCGACAGCTTCCTTGCTTTCTGATACAAAAGGCACCCATACAGAGCAGATATGAACAATAAGCTTCATGGGTCCTGATGGCAGGCTGCCAGATTTCTGGTCCATGTTGTACCTTCTCCAGTCAACCTGCTTCACAGCTTCGGTCAGCGCGCAGGCACTTTGCTGGTACAGCAGAGGGACGCGGTTTGCAAATCTCATCAGTTCTATTGTTTCGCTGTTGCCTGCCTCGTCCTCCTCTCTTGCCTTTTTTCTTCCGCCCTTCTGCTCGGTATCTTGCTGCAAACCGTGGACTATACCCACTTCTATGAGGAATGGGAACCCCCTGTACACGCTGGGTTCTCGTGTTATCGCAGTCACAAATTCAGCATCAGGATATTCCTTCTTGAGGCTTTTTTCCAGTTCTGACGCGCCGATTGGAGATAGGCAATCCAGCGGCGGGCGCTGTATTTTCACGCTCTGCATCGCCTTTATGATTCTCTCGATGCTCGCCCTGTCCAAGTCAGATGGTTTCGTGTCCGCCCCAACTTTGGCTATTTTGCAAATTTCTTTCGCACTTTGTGCGCCGACTGAAGAGAATTCGTTTGTTAGAAAGGACAGGAAAGTTCTGGAACTGGTTTTTTGGAGCATGCGCTGTAGTGTTCCAAACTCCACGCCGTACGGATGTGGCTTCATCAATTTCGGTGGCTTTGGCAGGTCGTTAAGTGATCTGGGGTATGTTATCTTTGTCCCGTCAGGTGCTGTATAGAGAATTCTGGCAAATGGGTTAGATATAGAAGTTTGTTTCAGGTAGTCCTCAACAGTTTTTCTGTACCTTCCATGCAATACCATCACAACTTTTACGCCATGCTCGCCTAAAACATCTTTGTCTACATCTTCCTGCTTCATGATATCTGGCTCGTTGGTTACTGTATTGAGATGCAATTCAACATAGTGCGTCTTTTTCTGGCTCTCTATCTTTGACCAGACTTTCGTGGGCTCGCCTGTTGTAAGCTGTGAATAGAGTGTCACGCTGCTTATGCCAATGCCCTGCTGTCCGCGCCCTTGCAGCAGTCTGTGAAATTTGCTTCCATACAAAAGCTTGCCAAAAACCCGGGCTATTTGTTCTTTCACTATTCCAGGCCCGTTGTCCCGAACGCTGACTTCATAAATATCTTCTTTGACGTTTTTGATTCTGACTATTATATCAGGAAGAATACCCGCTTCCTCGCATGCGTCGAGAGAGTTATCGACAGCCTCTTTTACAGCCATGAGCAGGGACTTTGTGGGATTGTCAAACCCGAGAAGATGCTTGTTCTTCTCAAAAAACTCGCTGATTGATATGGCCTTCTGCTCCTTTGCAAACTCTTCTGCAGTTTTTTTCATTCTAGCACCTTTTCTAGTTGCCTGCGTCTTTTTCGCTCTTCCAGAAATTTATACACTGTTTTATGTGTAAAGCCTTTTATTAGCTTTTCCAGCGCTTCTTTTGCAAATTCGGCATGCTCGTATGCCCCGATTATCGCGACAGTTTTGCCATAAATAGATATATGTGTTTTCGTATACTCTTCTACGTTTCTTCTAGTCTTGCCATTTGTTCCAATAAGTCTAGATCTGACCCTTTTCAGGGACTTTTCGTCTCTCGGCAGTTCCATTATTACCAGTGCATTATCTTCTTGCAGCAGCCCCATGGCATTACGAGGCGAAAATCCACGGCCTATAGCAGTTATTATATTTTCAGCAGTGAGGACATCCAGAGCATCGCCTTCTATCTGGATATCATCTTCAACAGTTATTTTTGTATGCGTTCTCTTCTCGATATCTCTTTTTGTGCTGCCACGACTGCCTATAAGTATGGGAATTCTTTCTTTCGGCACAAGTATTTTCTTTAGCATAATCAGATTTTTTCTTTATGTTTAAGAACCTATCACAATTCTAGCCTGAGAATGCCCTTTCTTCTTAACCAGGCAGCCTGCGTGGAAGTGTATCTTACCAAAACATCAGCACTTTTGTCGCCCTGTATGTCCCATGGCTTGACAAGAACAGCTTCGCCTTCGTGCATCCATACGCGCTTCCTGAGTCTTCCAGGGATTCTGCACAGTCTTATTTTGTCATCCTGGCACCGCACTTTCAGTTTGTTTGTGCCCATGAGAGCCTCTATTATTCCAAGCACCTCGCCGTGTCGAGGCTTTCTTATGCGCGCAAACTCTTCTTGTTGTTCGTTTTCCATCCAAACCAAATCCATTTAATTTTTCATCAATTTATAGTTGCGGTCATCTGATCGCATAGAAATTCCTGTAGATCTTTCTCCCTTTCTTTTCTCCCACAAGTTTAAAAGACCGCTTTACAGTAAACTTTTCTCTGAGCATCTGCACAGCACGGGCCGCTGCGGATTTGTCAACTATCTTAACATCATAGTTAACATCATAGCCTTCTTTTAACACATGGACGCCTGCAAGCTCGTCATCTTTTATCTGCTTTCTGATTTCCCTCATTATACCCTCTTTCTTCTCGCCTCTGATCTGTATAACAGCCTCATGATAGTTTCCCAGTATTTTTGCGCAACTTTCACATTTTATTTTTTTAGGGCGTGTAAAAAATTCTTTTTTGTCTGTTACTACTATCTTGCTGGGCTTTACAGACCCTTTGGCAATGATGACAGCATGTATTTTGTCCGGTCTCTTCGAAACTTTTATTTCTATGTTATTTATCTTGCCTTTTTCTTCAATCTGTCCAGCAATGAACCGTTCCATTTCTTCCGGCTGGATCTTCTCTTTTTGTGTATAGTACTGATTACAATTATCGCAGTACCGCATCTTGACATTCTTCAGAGTAAACAGGTCTTTTTTTTCTAAATAGCACTGCTCACAAAAGTTTCCTGCGAATGCATCTTTTCCGCACTTTATGCAGAACATGAATAGAGTTTAAGGACAAAGCTTAAATCTTCGTACAGAATCTAGAATACATTCCACGTGGTAATTCTGAATTCATAGGTGTCGCTGTCGTGTATGATTATGCTTGCTCTCTGGCTAACCCGGGGCGGTGTTTTTTTCACAGCACCATCCATCTTGTATCGCTCTCCAGATGCCCACATCACACTGGCTTTTGTCAGGTTATTTATTTCAGGCGATCTGTCGTTCTCGGCAAACCAGATAGCTCTCCCGTTTCCATTAATCACGAACCTGTTACCCTTGGCAAAGGAAAATTTCTGGTTGGTTGTTTCAATAACTGTTCTGTTGTCAACAACTATCTGGTTTATAGTATTCCCGTTTGTGTTGAACTTCTGGAAATTTTCATTTTCTGCCACATGTCCTGTTATATTTTCGTAATATTTTGCAATGTTGTACGCTATTCTGTCTGGATTGTCAGAGTCTCTAAAGCGGCCATTTTCAGGCGGATTGTTGTCCTGCGTGTTCCATGTCAGGTTAAACAAATTTCTAATGACACTCGTCGCCGTATTGGCCGTCGTGAGATCATCCAGGAGAAACACCGTGCCGCCATTTTCTATAAATTTTTCAATATTTGCCTGTCTGTTTGTATATTCATCATTGAGGTTGCCGAAATCCATAAACAGGAGAATATTTGTCTGGTCAGGAATATTTGCTACAGAGACCCTTTCCACTCTTATTTCAATGAGCCTGCCCTTGTAGGTGAAAATAAGGGGATACAGCCTGGCCTTGATGTCGTTTGCCTGGCTGTCATCACACACACAGCCGACAAAAATTACAGCATTGGGGATGCCGACAATCTCGACAGAGAAATCAATGGATTTACTGAACATCTTTTCAAAGAAATTTGTCAGTGATGTGTTGTCATTATTTCTCACGAAAATGGGTAAGGATCTGTTCTTATAGCCGACACTTATAGCATCCTCGGCCCTCAATTCTGCAACAGCTGCATCCCATCCGCTCTGCCTGATTGCTATGGGGAAAAAGAAAGCGACAGACGTAATTATTATTATAGCAGCAATAAAAGTTTCAAGTATTCTCGCAAACCCTTTCATAAAACAGCCACCGTCATCTTCATACTCTCATCTGCCATGAGCACAAACCGCGTTATAGTTGCCTGCGCCCTTATTTCCGATACTGCGGCCGGTCTGCAGTCCAGCACCGCAGTGCCAAGGTCAATATCCCTGATCTCTATGGAAATGTCGTTCCTGAAATCAAGCCCCAAAAGATCCTTCACCCCTGCATAGTTTCCAGTGCAGTAACCTTGCAGTGCACTCACTTTTTCCGGACTTATGTCGTACTTTGTGCCATTGGAAAGACCCAGTCGTTTTACAGATGTAACAGGGAGTGTGTCCCAATTTATTGGTTCTCCCCTGTCAAACATGAGCAGTTCGGATATCTGGAAAGATTTCGCTTTCAGGTCCTGGCTGAAAGTTTCTTCGTGGAGCCTCGGGAAATTGTTGATTATTGAAATAGAAACAATTGCGATAGTTGTCATGAACACTAAAACAGAAATAACGAACTCTATGTCTAGAGTACCCTTCATGGTCATATGAAACCTATCCTTATTGAAAGCATGAATATAAAGAAACCTGCCATTAACATTATCATGCTGTGCTTGACACCGCCGATTATAGAGTCGGAGCCTATTTGGCCCGCTATCAGTCCTGAAAAGAAGCCCTGAACCATGATCATTGTAAAGAATAGCGCTTTATAGTAAGAAATTGCATCTTCATTTTTTCCGAAATTAAAGGACTCGGAAACGGCAAAGAATGTATGACATCCCAGGCACACAGGCGCTGAGTTTCCTATGCACTGCACGCATGGGTTTGCGCCGAAGCCCTGAAATCCAAGGCTGCCAGCTTCTGTCTGTGTCTGGAAAAGCGGAACAAGGAATTTTATCAGGGCTATCGATATTCCCAAAAATATGAAGAATATGGCGTACATCATAATAACCTGCTGGTTCAGCATAAGCGATTTTTCTTCCTGCACGTCTTTGAGCGACTCTATGTTCGTCGCCAGCGATTCCATTGTCTGTTCAACATCGCCTCCGGATTTTGTCGCCTGGTCTATGATCATCATAGCCCTTACGATCATTTTGCTTTTTTTCATGCGTTCACTGAAATTTTTCAGGGCAGTTTCTACAGGAACATTCCATGTCAGTTGGTTGTACATTCTTTTTATCTCGTAAGTCAGCATGCTATATTCTGTCTTGGACGCAGACTGGAGCGCCTGCATCAGGGTGAGCCCAGCCCGCTGGGATTCTGCAAGATCACGCAGAAAGTTGGGAAACTCTTCCTCGTATGCCCTGATCCTTTTGAATTCAAAAAATTTGTTCAGGCTGTAGGGGAAAATTAGGATAATTGCTCCGAGAAAAACAAGGTTCGACGCTATTACGAAATTGTTCACAAAAATAGCCGCTATTATTATAAAAACAAAAGCTATGGACGAAGTAATAAGCAGGCGTTTGCTTTCCATAAATTACAACCCAATTACTATCTTACTCTAATAGTTTTTATTATCATTGTTTTTAAATCACCTACTTATTTCATCCAAGTTATTCAAGCGGCGAAGACGACTTTATCAGTACTATAAAGCCTATGGAAAGCATAGGCAAAAGTAGGAAGACAATGAAGCTCTGGATAAGTATTGTACTGGCTCCTCCTGCCAGCGTGGAAATCACGGAAGAAAGCACAATAAAAAATATAGAACCTGTTATGATAAGCGTAAGGTAAATTTCTACATAGAGCGATAAGTCCTGCGAGTATTTGCGGATGCGTCGCCTGTAATCGGACATAAATGTCTCGCTTTTGTCATGCAGGAAGTCAGCAAGGTTGCCGCCAGATGTCAGCATGCTGTTTATTCCCCAGAGAAGTTCTGAAAATTCCTTGGATGGCGTGCGCTTGGCCTCTTTCTTGATGGCTGTTGATACATTCATACCGAAAATTTCCACACCCTTGACAATCTGTTCAGCTTCTTTGGAGATATAGCCATACTCCTTGAAGCCGCTAAGTGTCTTGAACATCAGTAGGGGAGAAATCTTGGAGCTCGCTATTGTTGCGAGGTATGATGATGCAAACGGCAGAACCTTTCTTATCTGGCTGCGTCTGTGCTTGACAAGGGTTTTAGGATATGTGTAAAAGAAGAAGAATAATGCGCCCGATATCATTGTGGAAAGTGTGAATGCAAGCATCACAGCACCCAGCGGCTCTATTATCAGCCCGAAAATAAAGGAAAGCATTATAGTCTCCAACACAAATGTGAGCATGACGGTGAACAGTGCTATAGAAATATATTCCTCTATTGTGTAGGCTATGTTGGCTTTATGCAAGTTCTCTCTCACGTCAAGAAAAGAACCCCTAATTGAACGGCTCACGCCCCCGAAAAGTTTGTACGCAACAGAAACATAGCTCATATATGCACTATCCTTTGCAGGAGAAAGTCCGGTGACATATAAAACAGGTTTATGACAGACGCCACTTTTCTGTAATCTGTTATTTTTTGGTTTAAGAGCCATTCCAGAACAGCTGCGCGCTTTCTTATTTCTTCCTGCATGTCAGCAGCTGACATGCCAGTATTGTCAGCTATTTTCTTCAGAAGCCCGCTCTTGTTGGATATTTTAAATTTGTTCGCGAACGCATCCCACTTGAAAACTTCATTGACAAGCGGAATGCCATTTTTGCTGTCATATCCCAGGACTTCTGATGTCCCAAAAACTTTCCTCACATATCTTCTCCCCTGTTTTACTCTTTTGACAAATAAAATTGCATCAAGATTTTGTATCAAGCTAGCCGGCAAAGATATTGGCGGCGTTGTCAGTCTGTCCATGAGTTTCTGGAAGTTTTCAGCATGAATAGTTGACAATCCAGGATGCCCTGTTGCCATCTGCTGGAACAGTACATAAGCCTCTTTGCCTCTCACCTCTCCTACAATAATGTAGTCAGGTCTCTGTCTCAGCGATTCTCTCAGCAACTCAAAAAGATCAACTTTGCCCTCTTCAGCTATAGGCGTTCTTGCCACCTCAGGTACCCAGTGGGCATGTGGAATCCTGATCTCAGCAGTGTCTTCAATACTGACGATTTTCATCTGTGGCTTTATGAAAAGCGACAGCACATTTAGCAGCGACGTTTTCCCGGATGCAGTGCCGCCAGCGATGAGCACCGAAAATCCGTTTTCTACGAGAAACCAGTAGTACGCCATCATTTTCAGGTCGCATGTGCCGAAATTTATCATGTCTATGGGCGTCAGAGGTTTTTCAGTGAACATTCTTATGGTAAAATTACTGCCGTGCCTTGCAATATCACTACCCAATGTTGACTGCACTCGTGATCCATCAGGAAGCGAGCCGTCCAGAAGCGGCCTTGCAACAGATATGCTTTTTCCGCAGCGCTCAGAAAGTTTGTTTACAAAAGTGTCCAATTCGTCATTATCACTGAACTTAATGTTTGTCCTGAGCGAGCCCAGTTTAGGGTCTCTGTGGTAAACATATATAGGTATGTTCACACCATCGCAGGATATGTCTTCTATCTGCCTGTCCTGCATGAACGGTTCTATTTTTCCCAGGCCAATAAAATCTCGCAGGACATAGTATTTGAAGACGTCCTTTTTTGCTGTCTTTTCTTTTATCTTAAAGTAGTCAAATGCCTTTTCCAAGAGGACAATTATATATTTTATTGCCTCAGTTCTTGTTAACTGGGCAAAGTTAATATCAAGTTTCTCCTGTATGTACTCCTTGATTTCGCCGAGAAGCTGCATGTCTTTTTCATCTGTTTTTGGCTCCACTACAAGATAAACAGGCTCGTTTATTTTAGGACTGTAGAATATGTGTGCGTATGCCAGCACACGCTCACCCTGCTTGGGGTTTCTTGGAATCAGCGGATACTTTAAATTTATTTTTTTAAGGCTCTCTTCGTCAAATGTTTCCAGAGTCTGCATCTCGAAAGGAACATCCGGAATATCTATGCCGTTCACCTGCACATCAATTCTGTCTTCGCCAGTGAAAGAACTTCCTAGGATTTGCAGCCCGGCAACTTTTGTCTGAAAAGTGCTCTGCTGCATTCCTGTCGGCGCAGATATTTGCTGCACAGCGCCGAATGGCACAGCCCCGAAAGGCGCACCTTCGCCTTGCCAGCCAATAGCGCCCGTTCTCATTGAAGAACTCTTTTCTTTTTCAGAAACAGCTCTATTTATTCTGATTTTTTTGTACCCCGCCGCAGTTCTAAAATTTACAGTTACATAATCGCCCATAAATTAGCCTCTCTGTATTATTATTTTGCCGCCACTATAACTTATTTCTACAACACCGGCACTGCTTACAACTTCTCCGGATACTCTATTATTAGGCTCATCTATATTAAAAATTTCCCTGCTGGCATTAATTGTAGTGTCTGTCAAATCTATTGCAGTCAGATTTTTGTTGTTCTCTACGAACAGCTTGTACGTCCTTCCGGAAACAGAAACAGGAATATCCAGCCTTATTATTGCATTGTTCGTTAGCGATGCCTTTACCACGGCGTTTATCACAGTATTCAGTACAGTGCCCATCTGGTCTTTTATAGCAATGTCGTCTGCATTTTTTTGCAGGTCCTGAAAGCTCAAAAGCACAAAACCAGCTATCGCCACGCCTAGACCAAACAACATGATTTCAACTATTACCCTGTACTGTCCTTTGATACATCTCACCGCATTACACGATATTAATTGCGATCAGCGTGCTTATTACTGTTCTGCCGCCAATTGTGGTTTCTTGAACCCCCTTGTTCTCCAGCAGCACTGAGGCCTTTTCCAAACTACTTCTCTGTGCCAGTGGCAGTAAAATAATTTTGTAGGCTTTTGTCGTCCCCGCGTCAAGCTCTATGAAATTAATAGAAAAGCGCGTTCTTACATTGTTCTCTCCAATAGGAACGCTCAGAATGCAGATGACATCCGAATCATTGAGTCCCCATATTGCTGCCGTTGTTCCACAAGCCATCTCTTTTAGCGGGATCTCAAAATTTTTTTCATAGATAGTATCATGAGTAATGGTAAATACCTGTATATCACTCACATTGAGGAGGATGGTAGTTTTCGTGCTCAGCCCATTAGCCCTTAACTCCGCTTTGCCGCCGTTTTTTGCCACAAGCTTGATCTTATTCGCAAGGTCTTTTGTAAAATCTTCTGTTGACCTGAGGGCAGAAATTTCCTTGTTCCTTTCAATAATGGGCGTTGCCCAGAACCAGACAGCCGCGATAACAGCAAAAAGTATGCCTGTTATCATTATTAAAACAAGTACCTCGTTCTGCCCTTTCATTGTAAGTAATAACGAGCAGTTGCTTATTAAGATTGTTTTTTTGTAGCGGGGGTTATATTCAAATGTATAAGGATGACCGATGTGAGCAGCATTGCAATAGCATGGCACAAGTGATACAGAAGGTTTCATATGATTTTGTCACCATACGGGCCCTCTGCTACATTATCGCTCTAGGCACGGCATGATAGTCCTTGTTATTACAAATTTTTCACAGAACAAGAAAACGAAGCCTTTCGCACCTGAAATCACTCAGGCTCTTTGTATCGCTATGTCTATATTCACTGTTACAACCTGTTTTCCGTTTTCTGTAGTCTCAGTCACGCTGCCGCTCTCTATTATAATGGAGCTCTCGGCGCTGCCAGATGCCGCAGCTCCATTGAGCACTATTCTGAATATTTTCAGGCCCGATGTCAGGTTCCTGTAGGATAAACTGTAGGTGTTTTGATATTTCGCACTGCTGAGCTGGTTGCTTGCCACGCACAGCACAGCAGAGTCGTCCTGCCCCAGTACGCCTGCCTTTGTATCATCGCAGTTGCGCGTTTCTCCAAGAGGAATGCTTGCATCCGTGGCGTATATTGTGCCGTCAGTTGATATATTGTAATGTATTTTTCCTCCGCTGAACCGGATAGTCCCTGGCTCGACTATCTTTATATTTTCCCTGCCGCCGCTCGCCGCCACTGTCTTGATCTTCTGGTCAATGAGGAGCATGAGCGCCTCGGCATTTTCCAGTAACTGCGCATCCCTGCTCTTCTGTATAAGCGGAACTCCCCAGAAATACACAGAACCAACTACTCCGATAAGTATGCCGGATATCAGTAGTACAGAAACAGCTTCCTGTCCTTTCAGGTGCATATAGTCTCTTTGTTAAAACCCCTACTTAAACTTTTTTTGTTGGTGGGGTGTAATTGTATTCAAGAATCAAGAGCCAGAAAATTATATTCTCGGCGCCAGAGGTCTTCTGACAATCATCGGTCTCGGCGCAGTCCTTGTTGCAGTTGCCCTATTCTGTGCCATCGCTACCATGGAGTTTATACGCTTCTCAAGGCGGTCCATCTTTGCCTGGAGCTCTGTGTTTTGCTCCTGCGGCGGAGCTGCCTGTCCCTCTGTCACTTCTATCCTGCCGATAAACTCATCAATCTTATTTGTGACCTTGTCCACAGTCTGTGACAATTCAGAGACGCGCTTGATCATATCAGAATTTATCCTTACAACATCGTCCACAATCTGCTGGTTTGTCTTGACGACTTCAATAAGCTCTTTTATCATTTCTGTGCCTGTTCCGGCCTTCTCCAGCCTTTCAAGGCGCTTTTCCATGCGTCTGATAGGGCTCAGCGGCACCAGTTCGTATTCTTCTTCTACCATAGCGATCTGTTCTTTATTTGTCTGCGGTGCTATAAAAAGATTTACAAAAGTAAAGAAAAGCTGAGAGAGAAAGGTGAGATTTATGTTTACCTTAAGCTGCTCTATATGCAAAAAGAAATTGTTTTCTGAAAAGCAAGAAATGAATAATCAAATAAAGAAACCTTACAAACAAAATATCAATTCCCTGAAACTATATGTTTCAGGGACGGGCTGCGGCATGAGCACATGGCAGTGAGCACAAATAACGCAATTCTCTATAAGCCATGCAATTTTCTCAATTTCGCCAGCTGGTTTCAAATCTCGAATAAGAATGCCAGCTTGTCGATTTCCATTCAATCGCTGAGTAGAATCGCAAACAAAGGGGATTTACTCCCCATAATCTTCGCCGCCGTTGCCCATGCCTCCAGGAGGCATACCGCCTCTAGGGCCGCCGCCCTTGCTCTGTATCACATCATCTATACGCAGTATCATTTCTGCCGCTTCGCTGGCCGACTTTATGGCCTGTGTCTTGATTTTCAGCGGCTCCAGCACGCCGGATGCCTTCATGTCCAGTGTAGTGCCGTGTATTACGTCTACGCCAAAGTGAACATTTCCTTTTTCATGCTTGTTTCTCAGGTCCACCAGTATATCAATAGGGTCTTTGCCTGTTGATTCTGCAAGCGTGCGCGGTATTATTTCTATGGCATCGGCAAATGCGTTTATTGCGAGCTGCTCCTTGCCGCCCACAGTCTCCGCAAATTCCCTCAGTTTTCTTGCTATCTCAATTTCTATTGAACCGCCGCCAGAAACAATCTTGCCCACTTCCAGCGCGGCTGCAACGCCCAGCACAGCATCATCCATTGCGCGCTTCGCTTCGTCTACGACATGCTCTGTCCCGCCGCGCACAAAGATAGACACAGCCTTGGGGTTCTTGCACTCCCTTACGAAAATCATCTCCTCGCCGGCGACTTTCAGCTCTTCCACAAGTCCTGCGTATCCCAAGTCTTCTTTTGCCAGCTCATCGAGGCTTGTGGCAATCTTTGCTCCTGTCGCCTTCGCTAGCTTTTCCATATCGCTTTTCTTCACTCTGCGTGCAGCAAGTATGCCGTTCTTTGCAAGGTAATGCTGCGCAAGGTCGTCTACGCCTTTCTGGCAGAACAAAACATTGCAGCCTGAAGCAGCAACTTTGTTTACCATGTCCTTCAGCATCTTAGATTCCTGCTCAATGAATGCCTGCAGCTGGTCCGGGCTTGTAATCCTTATTTCTGCATTTGTTTCTGTTTCTTTCACTTCCATTGCAACATCAATAAGCGCAATTTTTGCATCCTTGACTTTCTTTGGCATGTTCGAATGCACAACTTCCTTGTCTATGATAATTCCCCTTATAAGTTCTGTGTCATCCAGTGATCCGCCCTGTTTCTTTTCAATTTTGACATTGTCTTTGTAAACGATTGTCTTTCCGTTTTCAGTCACGCAGACAGTTTTCACTGCTTCCACAGCCAGCTTTGCAAGCCCTTCTTTGGCAGACTCGCCGCTCTTTCCCGTCATAGCAGTTAGCGCGATTTTTTCAAGCACATCGCCATTGCTTACAGTAACGCTCTCTGCCTGCTTTTCCAGCAGTTCAAGCGCCTTGTTTTTTGCAAGCCTGTACCCCCTGATTATCACAGTAGGGTGCACTTCCTGCTCTATGAGCGCTTCCGCCTTCTTCAGAAGCTCTCCTGTAATCACAACAGCAGTTGTCGTCCCGTCCCCAACTTCGTCTTCCTGCGTCTTCGCAACTTCAACCATCATCTTCGCAGCCGGATGTTCTATCTCCATCTCATCCAGGATTGTAGCCCCGTCATTCGTTATTGTAACATCGCCTATAGAATCAACCAGCATCTTGTCCATGCCTTTAGGCCCAAGAGTCGTTCTGACCGTCTCTGCAACAGCCCTGGCTGCCGCTATGTTCCGCGACTGCGCATCCTTTCCCGTGCTGCGCAGCGTGCCCTCGGGCAAAATAAATATCGGCTGTCCACCCAGTTGTGCTACCATTTTGATTACCTCCTAAAACTGTGCATGAAAGTATACCGTGTATTCTATAATGAAAAACTTTATAAGCCTTTGGCAGCCGCATCGGACACTGCCAATTCACCATTTCTTCACGAGTTTCTTTATATCCCTTGCAGAATAGTTCTTCATGTCCTTTGCCATCACTGTCGGTATTTCAAGCTCAGCCTCCTCTTTGGTTATTGCTATAATGGGTTTGCGGGCAAGCTTGGAGAAACTGACCATCTCTTCAAGGATTTTCTCTATTTTCTCGCCGGTTTCCTGCGCCTCGGAAAGGATCATCATTTCCCTGTCCCGCGCAATGATGTTGAAAGGCGCCTGATACACATGGCTCGTCTCAAACCCTATAGAATTGAAATGCCTTGACACCGCTCTTTCAAAGCTGTCCTTTGACGTTGTTTCTACGCTGTTCATCTGCCTCTCCAGTGAAACAGGTACTGACACCCTTCCCAGGAAGGACTCTATTTTTCCCGCCATTTCCTGCGTAGCTTTTTTGTTCATCTTTTCATGCTCGTATACGCTCTTTTTTGTTGTGCCGACTTTTTCAGCCAGTTCCATCTGTGTGAGCCCATGGGCCTGCCTTTTTTTCCTGAGCAGCCTCGCATCAATTTCCACAAAAAAGCCGCCCCTCAGCCGCGTTACAACAGGCGCAGATTGATGCGCAAAAATATTGTCCATCGTTTCTATGCTCATCGTCGGTATGCCAAACCTGCTGTAAATAACATCTTCTTCGAGTTCTTCCCTCCTGGTCTTCTCGCCGACTATCAGCGCGCTGGAGTCGAGGTTGCTTGATATCGTTTTGATGCTAGTTGCCTGTTCTTCCTGGATTGAGTCTACATTGCTGAGCACTTTTATGAGAATAAGCTTTCTCCCTTTCTTAGCTGCTATATCAAAACAGCCGAAGTAATCGCAGCAATCATATCCCATCTTATCCAGGATATTCTCCACGCGCTTGACAATTTCCCTCATAATTATCACTAAAGCATTCCCTAAAAAGTTCTTAAGTTTACGGTACACAGCTATGAGTTAACAGTATTCAGGCAGCAAAACGTCTTTTTGTCTGTGGCAACACAGAAGCAAAACAACCTTCTAATCGTTTTTAAAAGATAATTAAACTCTGATATTAAATAGAAACCTTAATGGGCCAGTGGCTTAGTGGTAGGGCACCAGTCTTATACGACCTTTGCGGATCCTTTTCGGCTCTGCATCGCATCCAAGCCAACTGGAGACCTGTTTAAGATTTATCTTATCAGGCCAGAAGTCGAGAGTTCGATCCTCTCCTGGCCCATTTTAATTCCCTGTTTTCCGCAAATTTATAATAATTTTCGTAAAAAACCGTCTAAAATTCTGTCTGAAAACATTCTTTCAGAAAAATCAGCTTGCATTAACTATTTATATGACAGAAGAACATTAACTATTATAAAAAAATATTTTGGTGATGAAAAATGGCAAAAGCAAAAAGAAAAAAGAGATAATTTGATGGGCTTTTATTTTATAATTTTTTATTTATAATATTTGCTTTTTCTAATGATTTTTGTCCTGTTCTATGCATTGAAAATTTATTTTCTGCAACGATTAATAAATCTACCGATTTAGCGATTCTTTGAATCAGCCATGATAGACAGTCTTCTCGTTTTTGAATGTCATTCCTTCCCAGTTTTCTGGCATCTTCCTGCATAAAGTGTCTTTTTCTCATCCGGCCTCACAACCAGAAGGTTGTTTTCCCATTTCAATACCTGCACACTCTTGTAGAGTTTGAACAATTTCTCTCTTTCTTTTTCTGTAATCATATCCTGTTCAAACAGACAGGAAAATATATCAGCCCCGCCTATAATCGGCTCGATCACGCGCTCTGTGAAAGAAAAAAGCCTGTCAGAAATCTCTATTCTTATGCGATCAATAAGCTTCTCGCTGTTGTCAATCTCAAATGTGAAAGTATCCTTGAGTTCCTGCAGTTGCGGAAGATTGAATTTGTCTTGGACTTTTTTGTAATGTTCAAGAATTTGCGTGTCCATAGGTTCACCGGCTGTACCAAACTATAAAAATCCAGCATACAATGAAAATTTATGAGGCTTGTGGTAAAGGTTGGCGGGTCTCTTTGTTTTGACACAAATGGACCGCGTTATTCTTATTTTTCAAAGATTATTCCAGTACTCAAAGAACTAAAAAAGGAACATCAGTTGATAGTTTCTATTGGCGGCGGCAGGGCAAACAGAAAATTCTACAAGTCCATAGAAAAATTCCCTCTCACAAACGAGCAGAAAGAATGGATTGCCATAGACATGCTGAGGGCGAATGCGCGCTTGTTAGGTTATTTGCTTGATATGAAGCCTATTTTTTCTCTTGAGGAAATTAATGGCAAAACACAAGGCGTCATCTCCGGCGTTGTTCCTGGCAGAAGCACAGATGCCAACGCCGCCCTGGCAGCTGCAAAGATTCAGGCAGACCTGTTTGTCAAGATGACGGACGTAGACGGCATTTACACAGCCGATCCTGATATAGTTAAGTCAGCAAAAAAGATAGATTTTATAAAATTCATCGATCTGAAAAAATATGCAGTTTCAGGAAAGCCCGGCAGCTACGGTATTCTTGATGCGCTCGCGATGCAGACGATAGTCGAAAATAAGATCAGAACTATAGTCATGCCGGGGAAAGACCCGAAAGCGCTGGTTGATGTTTTGAAAGGAAAAAAGGTTGGAACTCTTATTTCATGAAATAAGTAACGAGCCTTTGAAGACGAGAAACCACAGAACAGCAAGAAACACCACTACAATAACAAATGTTGCATATTTTTCCTCTCTTTTCAGTTCCATATTTACCTATTCTTGCACTTGTTTAAAAAGTTTTTAAGTAATGCTTTTGGTATAGAGTTTTTGATCAGTCTTTTTCCTATAATGCAGTAGAAAAAGATTGGGCTTGTGGTCTAGCGGCTATGACGCACTGTAGAAAACGCTACCTTCACACGGTAGAGGTCCCCAGTTCGAATCTGGGCGAGCCCACTTATAGCACTTAGAAATCACATTACAGTAGGCACTTCAATTCTTCTTTCAGACTGCAGTTCTTTGTGGGGTGATTGTCTTTTTGTTATGATATGTCTCGTGAATGTCCCATTCTCCCGTATACGCTCTGGCGTTTCGTAAGACCAGTCATCGCCAAGCAGATACCAAACCTTGAAATTCATATAAGTTGCATCCAGCAGCCTAGGATCAACTCTGTCTTTTAGCCCAGGAAAAGGGTCTGTATGAAATTCGTAAACAATCCCGTCCTCAGCAATTTCAGGAAATTTGACATGCAGCCCAACACTCTTGTCTCTCTCCCCTACTACTCTTGCGAAATCGTGTGGATCGCCCTTTACAAACCTTGCATTGTCATATGCTGCTTTGAGCATTCTAGAAAATAATTTACGCATAAAGCCAAAGAACCGCTCATCCCTCGGCACATCAGGCACGAAATCATACTCCATGTTTTCCCATATCAATAAAATCCTTTTAAAGATTCCCTATAACCTAATCGCATGAAAGTAACTGCAATCGCAAACGCAAACATCGCACTGGTCAAATATTGGGGAAAACGTAACAAAGAACTAATCTTGCCTTTCAACAGCAGTATTTCAATGACATGTGATGGACTTTGGACAAAAACTACTGTAGACTTCTCAGATGCATACACGAATGATTCAATAATAATTAACGACGAAGAGCTCAAGAAAGACGAAAAAGACATAATGGGTCACATCGGACGCATCAGGAATATGGCTAGAATTAAAGAAAACGCAAAGATCGTTTCTGAGTCTAATTTCCCTGTTGCTGCAGGCCTCGCCTCTTCAGCCAGCGGCTTAGCAGCACTCACAGTTGCAGCAGTCAAAGCAGCAGGGTTCAATCTAAAAGAAAGAGAACTATCAATTCTTGCCCGTCTTGGATCAGGTTCAGCAAGCCGTTCTATCTGCGAAGGTTTTGTTGAATGGTATAAAGGGGAAAAAGAAGATGGCTCTGATTCTTATGCCGAGACCATTGCACCCAAATCTCATTGGCCAGAATTTACTATGATAGCTACCATAGTCAGCGAAGCAAAGAAAAAAACAAGTAGCAGGGCAGGAATGGCACAGACTGTTGCCACATGTCCATATTATGACGGTTGGCTCAAGACTGTAAAAGATGATTTAGACATAGTCAGAAGCGGCATACTAGAAAGGGACTTCACTAAAGTCGGCAGCACGGCAGAAATGAATGCCTTGAAGATGCACGCTACAATGATGACCACAAAGCCGCCTATCATATACTGGGAGCCGGCTACTCTAGATATCATGCATCACATAATGGCTTGGCGCGAGGAAGGTCTGGAAGCATATTTTACTATGGACGCAGGGCCGCAGGTGAAGGTAATGTGCCTGCAGAAAGATGTGAAGGAAATAGAAAACAGGCTTAAAGAAATCGCTTCTGTGAAGCGCACGATAGTTTGCAAACCTGGAGACGACGCAAAACTTTCTAATAGCCATTTGTTCTGAGTATAATAATGATCAAAGTTTATGCATTTGATTTTGACGGCGTACTTGTACAAAATCACAGAGAGCTGCCTTACTTTGCATTCAAGGCATGGAAAAAATTGACAGGAAAAAAGACCAATGCACAGCCAAAAGATCTAATCAGATTCAGGCCGTACACAAAGAATGCTCTGGAAATTTACGCTGTCCTAAAGCTCTTGGAAAATAATAGAAAAGTAACAAAACAAGATGTTAAAAAAATAGTTTCAACAGAAAAGGAAAATGCGGGCAAATTCGCCACATTCTTTTATGCAGAACGCCATTTGATGCAAACTAAAAATACTCGCAAATGGCTGAGTTTTTATAAAAAATTTGATTTTGCAGTCGAGTTAGTGAATAATCTTGCAAAATTTAAAAAAGTATACATAGTTAGCAGCAAGGATAGGAGGACAATATACAAGCTTGTAAATCACTTCGGAATAAAAATTAAAAAAGAAAATATACTTGCTAAAGAAGTTTCTTTCGACAAGAAGAATCATCTAAATCTAATTAAAAAAGCCGAAAATGTAGGATACAATGAAATTCTTTTTATCGACGATGCGCTGGATCATCTGGAAAATACATCTAAAACAGGCATTCAGTGCGCTCTTGCTTCATGGGGGTACGCATTAGCAGAAGATGTCATTGCAGCGAAAAAGCGCGGTTTTCTAATTCTTGATAAAAATAACATTTCTTCCCTTCTCACGACTGATAATCTTAAGGAATATTTTTATCATGTAGATGAAAACAACAGAGTAATCGGTAAAGCCCCGCGAGGAGAAGTCCACAGAAAAGGCATATGGCACAGGGCTGTCCATATAATACTAACCAACTCAAAAGGCGACATTCTGCTGCAAAAGCGCAGCATGACAAAAGACTTATACAAAGGCTACTGGACAGATGCAGCAGCAGGCCATGTCACTTATGGCCAAAGCTATGAATCAGCAGCCAAGCGCGAGCTAAAGGAAGAACTCGGAATCGATGTAAAACTAGAGCCCTTATTCATTGTTAAGAAGTATACAGGCAATGACAACGAATTTGTCAAAGTCTTCTCCGCCAGGCACGATGGCCCGTTCAAAATAAATAAGGATGAAGTTGATTTTGTGAAATTTTTCTCCTATGGCGAAGTTCTGCAGATGATGAAAAAAGAGAAGTTTACGCCTGCGACAATTGTCATTTTTGAAGAGATCAGAAAGCGCCAAGAACTTTTAAGAAAGCTTGCTTTATCATAACTGCATGGTATTAGTTTCAGCTCCGTCAAAAGTCCACCTGATTGGAGAGCATGCAGTGGTTGCAGGTTATCCTGCTATTATTGCAGCCGTAGGGCGCAGAGTATATGTAGAAGCAGAGAAGTCGGATAGAGTAGTTCTTAGAGATGTCAGATGGGATTCTATAAGAGAGTGGCAAATTGATGAAGTTAAAGAGGCATTCCAACAAGCGCAAGAATTGATGAAGCAGTGCGCGGAGAAGGGCAATTATTCTGAGCTTCTTTCATGGGCACAAGACAGAGGTACCTATAACATGTATTGGAAAGCGCTTCTAGGAACAGTTTTGAGCATGATAGGTGCAGATGGCGGCATTTCTGTTCACATCACAAAATGCGAGATACCCACAGGTTCAGGCCTCGGTTCATCATCAGCATCAGCCGTTGCGATAGCTAAAGCAGTTTGTGAAGTTTATGAAAAAAGTCTCAGCTTGGAGGAAATAAATGAGATAGCTTACGAGTGTGAAAAGCTCATTCATGGAACACCCAGCGGTGGAGACAATTCTGCGAGTTGCTTTGGAGGTCTTATATGGTTTCAGAAGGCGCAGCCCAAAAATATTATCGTTTCCCTGAGGAAGGAAATTTCACACAAACTTGAAAATTTTGTGTTCGTCTACACAAAACAACCGGAAAAGAATACAGGCGAACTTATTCAGATGGTTAGGAATATACCAGAAAGCGAAAGAAAGCCAAAAATGGAAGAACTGGAAAGAATGACGTATGAGCTGAAGGAAATCTTGAAAAGAAAGGATTACGAGAGAATGAAGGAAATAATAAACAAGACTAACGAGATTTTGTCTTCATTCGGCTTATCAATACCGGAAACAGACGCTATCTACAACAAAGTCGTCTCCCTTGGCGGCGCTGCAAAGATGTGCGGTGCCTGTTATGGCGGAGTCATGCTGGCCTGGCATGAGAAGCCGCAGGAAATAGTAGAAGCAATCAGAGATTTAGGCTTTGAGCCCTTCGAAGCTGACTTGGCTGTTGAAGGAGTGAGAGTAGAACATTAAACTGGAACAGCAGAAATGACAACAACAGGGTAATCTATTTTAACAATATCATCTTCTTCTCGTATGTTCAACGCACGCTTTGCTGCTTCAGGAGCTGCGAGCAAGAAGGCATTCATTTTTTCCAAGTCTTCTACTGTCATCTGATTTGATTTTACCCAGTCAGTTGTTGTAACATATGATTTTGTCTCGACGGCGGCTTTCGGCTTCAGTCCACCTTCTCTTAGCAACTGAAACCACATCTGACGAGTAGGTATATGGGGCTCGCTTCCTTCAAGTCTAGTATATTTGTGTTTTTCCCTTCTTTCGGCTTGCATAAACTCGTACGCCTCTTCAGGAGATTCCATGTCGCATAGCACAAAAACCCCTTTGCCTATCATAGCATTTCTAAAATTTGTAAATATCATAACTTGCTGATCTCTTGGATAGTTCTTTACGCCGAAACGGGCATAAACCCTGTCAAAACTGCCCGCCAAATATGGCAATCTATGTACGTTTGCCAATGTTGTATTATTCCCTTCTTTTTTCAATTCC
>CAYJMB010000003.1:20275-33721 GCA_964371455.1 uncultured archaeon
GGAAAACTCTTCATCTCAGGCGAATGGGCGATACTGGAGGTAGGGAATTACGGGCTTGTAGCTGCAGTTAATAATCGAGTGCATGTTTCTGTTGAAGAGCTTGCAGGCTATGATGGCATTTCTGTAACAGCCACAGAGTTCAAGATTTTTGATGCAAGGGCGAAACTGATTGGTGGCAAACTAAATTTCATGAACCTCGATGAAAAATCCAAGGACACGTTGAAGCTTCTTTCTACTGCTATCGAGACAGCAGTAAAATTTGCACAAGAAAAAGGCCACAATTTCAGGCCATTTAAGGTGTCTACATCCAGCAAAGACACGCAAATAGAAGTTGATGGCGAGATCAGGAAAGTCGGTTTCGGATCCTCAGCAGCAGTTGTCGTGGCGGCAGTCACGGCTGTTCTGGATTTTCTTGGTTACAAAGCAACAAAAGAAGAAATTTACAAATTATCAGCAATCGCTCACTATTTTGCACAGGGCAAAGTAGGCTCTGCCTTTGATGTAGCTGCGTCAGCATATGGCGGATTGTTTGTTTACTCACGCTTTGATCCAGACTGGCTTGTCGGGAAGGTGGAAGCTGGCGAAAAGCTTTCTGCCCTTGTAAGCGAAAAATGGCCCGGATTTTATGTCGAGGAGCTCGAGGCCCCTTCAGATTTTCGGCTGCTTGTTGCATGGACAAAAGAATCTGCCTCAACAAGCGCAATGATAAAGCAGATGAATGAGTTCAAGAAAACCAGTCCAGAGAAATATTTCAGCTGCTATAATGAGATTGCAAAGACAGCAAAAAATGCCATCAGCGCTTTCAAGAAAAAGGACTATAACAATTTCCATCTGCATCTTCTTGAAAATGAGAACCTTCTTGCAGAATTGGGAAAAGCAAGTGGCGTGAACATCGAGACGCCTGAGCTTAAACTGCTCTCAGATATCGCAGCAGAATGCGGCGTTGGGGGAAAGTTGGCAGGTGCAGGTGGAGGAGATTGCGGCATAGCGATTTGTTTCGATAACACAATAGCTAATGACATTATTTCTAAATGGAGAGAAGCATGCCTCTACCCACTGGACGTTACAATAGATAATGACGGCGTAAGGAAAGAATCGTAATCACCATTTTTAACCTTTCCCCATATAATTCTAAGTATGGAACAAGTTGTATTGGTTGACGCAGGGGACAACGAGCTCGGCTTCGAGGAAAAATTTGCCTGCCACAAAAATCCTGTTAAGCTTCACAGGGCTTTCTCCGTCTTCATATTCAACAGCAAAGGCCAGATGCTTATCACGAAAAGAAGCAAAGAGAAAAAAACATGGCCTGGCTTCTGGTCAAACACATGCTGCAGCCATCCAAAGGTCAACGAGCCTATCGAACTTGCTGCGAAGCGCCGGTTGAACGAAGAACTAGGATTCACTTGTGACCTGAAATTCCTCTTCAAGTTCATCTACAAAGCAGATTATGATAATACATGGGGTGAGCATGAGCTGGACTGGGTATATGTCGGATATTATGATGGTCCGATAAAGCCTAATGAAGACGAAATAGACGAGCTCAAATTCATTGATATAGATGTATTAAAAAAAGACATGTCAGCACACCCAGAAAGATATACGCCATGGTTCAGGATTTGTCTAAGTCGCGTTCTTGAGCATATCGGAAAAAAATAAAACAGACAAGAAAGCCGATAAGAAAGCGCATTTTCTGCTTTTGCGATATTTTGCAATTATAGCCGTCCAAGAAAAGAAACAGTATAAGATTTTCTTGTTTAACTATAACCAGCACTTCTGGATTGTATTTTCTTGTGCCTCGTTATGTAGCCAGCCATCTTGTTTCTAACGCGTTTTGACATGTTCAGCCCAAGCTGATTTACATCCCTCTTGGTCGTTTCAAAATCAAGGCCAAATCTGTCAGGATACCTTTTCCACATCTCTTCACCAGCGTTCTTGATGTCTTTTGTCCGTATTCTGCCCAGAATTATCACCTTTCTTCTATTGCGAGCTAACGTTTTAATACATTCTGGAAATCAATTTAGCCTATGAAAGCATTTGTCGCCAGAACGCCTGTAGGCGTTTTTGCATTTTACGGGGATGGGACACTTATCAGCTACAAGTTGGCAGATTCAGCACAGGAAGGACTAGGCTTCATCAAAGATCTTGTGAACCCTCTGGAGCCGGCGCTTTCTGGATATGAGATCATTGAAAATGATTCATCTTACAGGATATTCCGCAGAAACTTCAGGAATATCTGGAACAATGTAATTGGAAAGAGCGATCAGGAACTGCAGACATTTCTCAATGAGTTTGGCATCAAGTATTCAATGTCCTTCTTATCTTCTGCAGTTTCAAGGGACAAGCTCCTTATTCAAGCTGCCAACGCTCTGGCAGATCTTACAAAAATAACAAACATCTGCACAGAAAGGCTCTGGGAATGGTTCTCTCTCCACTATCCGGAAGCAAAAAGAAAGGACATAGTAGAGAATGTTGCAGCATGCGGAAACAGGAAGAATTTCCCTAATTTTGTCAGTAGTTTGGGCATTGACCTGAAAGAAGACGATGAGAAAATCCTTAAAACGTATGCAATAATGATTAAATCAACTTTGGAACAAAAAAGACTTCTGGAAAAATATCTCATAGCAACAACAAAAGAAATCATGCCCAACTTTTCTGGTTTGATTGATCCGCTTCTGGCAGTGAGATTTTTATCTCTTGCAGGTTCTCTGGAACGCCTTGCCCGTATGCCAGCCAGTACGCTGCAGTTGCTTGGCGCAGAAAAAGCGCTGTTCCGTCATCTTAAGCAACAGGGAAAGAGCCCAAAGTTTGGCATTATTTTTCAGGATGGCCGCATACAGTCTGCAGCCGAGCATAAAAGAGGCAAGGTCGCGCGCATAATCGCGTCCAAGCTTATGCAGGCAGCGCGCATAGACTTTTATTCAGGCAGGTTTGAACCAAAGCTTAAAACAGACCTCAACAACGAGTTGGCAAATATATGACCATGAAAGAAATTTTCCCTGGCGTCTGGAGAGAAGGCAGGAAATTGTATACGCTTAGTGCTGCTGTTGGGAAAAGAGTTTATGGCGAGAAATTAGTAAAGCAGCAGGGAAAAGAATTTCGCGAATGGATCCCGGAAAGGAGCAAACTGGCAGCTGCGATATCAAACAATCTGCGCAATTTTACCTTCAACAAAAATTCAAATGTCCTTTACCTCGGCGCCAGCACAGGCACCACTATCAGCCATCTAAGTGACATCTGCCCGAACGGCGTTATTTATGCTGTAGAATTTTCAGAACGAGTTTTTCACAGTTTGCTGGATCTCGCGAAATCAAGAAAAAACATAGTACCAATAATGGCAGATGCCAGAAAAATAGAGAAGTATCAATGGGTAGAAGAAGTTGATGTTGTATTCGCAGATTTGGCACAGCCTGACCAGACACAAATTGCACTTAGAAACGCTGAAGAATTCTTAAAGAATAACGGCATCTTAATGATCGCAGTAAAGTCCCAGAGCATTGATGTTACAAAAAAATCCAATCAAGTCTACCAAGAGGAAAAAAAGAAAGTAGAAGACAGTGGCTATAGCGTTCTTGAAGTAATAAACCTCGAACCATTTGAGAATAATCACGCCATGATAATCGCTAAGCATTGACCAGCTCTAGCAGGCGCTGCTTGAATGCTTCCCAATTCTTTTCCGGGATCTTCGCTCCAGCAGCAGCCTCATGCCCGCCTGCAGAGCCTTTCAGGCCTTCGGCAGCGCGTTTCAGAAGCAGGCCCACGTTATATTTTTTGCTCTGATTTCTTGATGACACGTCAATCCATGAACCGACTTTTTCGTACACGACAACAACCTTATCCCTGTGCTTTTCGCTCAGCATTGTCGAAACAGGCGAGCGGAGGTTATACTTTGAGGAGAATCTGTAGAAAATAATATCTCCTATTCTCTCTACCTTGTTTTCAAGTTCGGTTCGTATCCTTACGAGCTCGTTCTCCACTTCCTGGTAGGCAGACAGAAGTTTGTCAGCATTTTTTATTTCACTGAAATTTTGCGGGTCCTTTATATTCATGAAAAGTTCAACAAGCTGCTCCATGCTGAGCATTTTCGTGGCTTTTGCAGCTGCTATCATGTCAGCAAGCCTGCCAAAGTCCGTATCATACATTTTCGGATTTTTTATATTATATTTTTCTTTGATTAGCTTTACAACATCCTGCGAATCGTCAAGGTTGTAGTCGGAAATCATCCCAACAGAAGCAACCCATAAGCTGTCCGAGAAATCGTCCAGCTGCGACACGATTTTGCAGGCAAGGTAAGTGGTTGACTGGTATATTTTAGGGTTTTTCAGCCTCGGATTCATATGAACGATGTTTTTCCCGTTCATGTCTTTGGTGACTTGGTGATGGTCGACTATCAGAATATCGCAGATGTTGCCAAGCTTTTTCATAAAAGTCTGCTCCTGATCTATTGCCATATCCAGAAAGATAATTTTTGTTGGAAGCGTCGTCTGTATTTTTCTTATCAGATTGTTTTCCGGAGGCATGGGTTGGGAGATGATAAATGGCTTTCTGCAGCCTTTCCTTTCTAGATATTTTTGTATAAGGACGCATGAACATATGCCATCCCCATCATTGTTGTAAATAATGACTATGTCATCTTTACCTGTTATATTTTTCATAAATTCTACAGCCTTGTTAAACGGGTCCATATCATCACCAACTAAAGCTCGGTATTAACATAAGAAAACTATTTAAGTATTTGATGGTTTTGCTGATTTTCATCTAACATTTGACATTATTTAATTTTTGCAAAGCTGAAACCTGCTTTTTCTCCTTCAAAATCTATCACAGAAAACGGTTTGTCAATTTTGCCGAATTGTATCTTCTCTGCGCCTACTTTTTCTTTTATTTCTTTTGCATATTTCTCAAATTTTTTGTTGTCTAAGTGAAGCAGGATTTTGTCTTTTACAACAAGGTTTCTCTGCTTTCTGTGCGCTTGTATCTCCCGCAAGAGCTCGCGCAGCATGGCTTCTTCTTTTAATTTTTCATCCATTTCTATATTCAAGTAAATCATGAAACCCTCAATATTTTTGCTGGGCAGCTTGAAATCCTCCCCAAATATCACGCTTTTTACATTGCAGAGCTTTTTTAGTATCTCCTGCATATCTTCATGAATTGTTTTGATTCTGCTGTCCCCTGATATGTACAATTCCTTTAATGGCCATCTCAGCTTTATGTTTTGTTCCTTTCTTATCGCATTTGCAGCTTCCACTATCTGCACGGTCATGTCCATGAGGTATTCAAGCTTGCTGTTTATCTGGTTTTCTTTGGGCAATGGCCACTTTTGCACGTGCACAGATTTTTTTGTAATTTCATGGTATATGTACTCGCTCATAAATGGAGTAAAGAGCGCCATAATCTTTGACAGCGTCTCAAAGACGTTTGTGAGCACGTAATCCACTCCAGTGTCGTCTCTGTCCCTCACAATTTTTATGTACGTTCTGGAGAAATCCCTTACAACAAAATCCATGACCTCCCTCGCAGCAAGATGGAAATTGAATTTTTCTATGTTATTCGTAGTAGATATAACCAGCGAATTTATTTTTGAGAGCAGCCACTTGTCTTCTATTCTAAATTCAGCCTTCTTCTTCGCGATCTTTGCATAAGTTTTGAAGTAGTTATATGTGTTCCAGAGAATATTCAACTGCCTGCCAAGGTCTTCCGCATTCCTGAAGGAGAATTTCTGCGTGTCCCAGGCAGCAACATCGTAGCATATATAAAGCCTCAGAAGGTCTGCGCCAAATTTTTCATACGCGTCTTCAGCCATGATCACATTACCAAGGCTCTTGCTCATCTTTTCTCCTTTCTCATCCAATGTCCAGCCATTGAGGCATACAGTCTTGTAAGGCGCTTCTTCAAACGTCGCGAAGCTGCATATCATAAGCGTATTAAACCATGCCCTGACTTGATCCTGGCTTTCATCAACAAGGTCCACTTTCCAGAGCTTTTCAAACAGCTCCTTGTTTTTGAACGGATAGCCCAGAGAAGCCCACGGTGCAATGCCAGAGTCAAACCACACATCCATTATGTCCTTTTCTCTTGTCATCTCTTTTCCGCATGCGCATGTTATCTTCACCTTGTCCACAAAATTCTTGTGCAGGTCAATAGTCTTTGGCAATTTTTTTGTTGCGAGCCTTCTAAGCTCATCTGCCGATCCTATGACTTTCTTTGAGCCGCACCCACATAACCAAATAGGGAGAGGAATGCCCCAGTAACGCTGCCTTGTCACAGCCCAGTCAGGAGCCTCTGAGATTACAGTGTGATAGCGTTCGCGAGCGAATTCTGGCAGCCAGTTTACGGCTTTGTTTGCCTTGATTATTTTGTCTCTTAGAAGATCCAGTTTCAGGAACCATTGCCTGCTCATTCTGTATATCAAAGGCGTTTTGCATCTCCAGCACAGCGGATAAGAGTGCACAAGCTTGCCTGCATGAAAAAGTTTGCCTTCATTTTTCAGGTCTTCTATGATCAGAGGATCAGCTTTCTTCACAAACATGCCTGCATATTTTCCCGCATCTTGCGTCATGCAGCCCTTTTCATCCACAGGCGAGACTTCAGGCAAATTGTAATGTTTGCCTAGCCTGTTGTCAGCATCTCCATGGCCAGGCGCAATATGCACAATACCTGTGCCTACATCCATTGTCACAACATGCCCGAACTCTTCCTCGCTTTCTATCTCGCCCTTAATCATGGCCTTGCTTGCGACACGTTTTTTCATCACAGGTATCGACAGCATAACATGATGTGCATTTTCATTTTTCCCTATTTCTTTCTGCGAGTCTGTGCCCAGAAGCGGTTCGTATTTCAGCCCTGCCAGTTTTTTGCCATGAATTTTTTCCAGCACTTTGTATTTCTTATGCAGACTGTCAAGCTCTTGAAGCCTCTTCTCAGCTAATATCACGTCCTCATTCTCTACCCCGACTCTTACGTACATCTCATCCGGATGCACCGCCAATGCAACATTAGCAGGCAATGTCCACGGAGTTGTCGTGAATACGAGCAGATACTCATCTGTCCCAGCTACATGGAACTTGACAATGACGGAAGGGTCTTCCACATTCTTGTACGACTCGCTCGCTTCTATGCCCGCGAGCACGGTTTCGCAGTGCGGGCACCAGAAACCAGGACGATAGCCCTCTACGAACAATCCTTTCTCAAACCATTTTTTTACTGTCCACCACCCAGATTCCAGATAGTAATTTTCAGAGGTCAGGTACGGGTCAAGCCAGCCGCGCCACGCTCCTATTTGTTTGTAGAAGTTCAGCCACACAGGCTCATTGCCTTTGGCAAATTTTTGGCACGCCTCTATGAATTTGTCCACGCCGATTTTCTCTTCTATCTCTGTCTTTGACTTTATTCCCAGTTCTTTCTCTACTTTGTTTTCTATAGGCAGCCCACCGCAGTCAAACCCTGGCTGCCACCATACTGAATAGCCCTGCATGGACTTGAACTTGCCCCACACATCCTTGAAAATAGTGGTCTTGGCATGCCCTACATGCGGCACGCCATTGACGTAAGGCGGCCCATCAAGAAGAAAGAACTTCTCCTTTTTCCAGTCCATCTTCACAATTTTCTGTGGCACTTTCTTTGTGTGCCATAACTGCTGGACATGCTTCTCTATTTCCTTTGGGTTGTACGTCATGATTACACCTTATTATTATTGATGAACAGTAGTGGGTAAAAAGGCTTATTTTCACAAGTGTTTTTTGTCTTCATCATTTCTTAGTGCAAACTTTTTGTTTCCATTTTTTAGTCTCATTAGAGATATTTGCATAGGACCACGTGATATATAGGGTTCATCTCCATCAAATCACCTCGTTTATTCTGACATCCCTGCATGAAATTTTTGAAAAGCAAAGAAGCAGGGTCAGGTTATCGCTGTCTAGGCAATAATCCCAATAGTGCCAAACCTAACCATTTCAATCAGTTCTATGGGCTTTGGCACTGTTGTCATAAGGCATATCATTATACTTGAAATTTATAAGCTTTACATTTTCAAGATTATGATGGAGTGCGAACTCTGCGGCAGGCGTGCGGAAGGAAAAGCACGGATAGAAGGCACGGTTGTTTCTGTTTGCAGCGGCTGCTCAAGATTTGGAGAAAAAATCTATGAAGAAAAATCTGTTCAACTTCCCAGCAAGCCTAAGTACAAGCAGCCAGAAGAAGTTTATTTTGTTGACAATTTTTCAGCTCTCATAAGAGAAAAGCGGGAGTCTCTATCCTTGACAAGAGGGCAGCTTGCAGAAAAAATAAGAGAAAAGGCTTCTGCGATAGAAAGACTTGAGAATGGCTTACGGCCTGAGAAGCATGTCGCGGAAAAATTAGGGAAGTTTCTTGGCATAAAATTAATTAGTTCTGTTGATTCTGAAAGAACAATAATCCAAAACAAGCCTTCAATATCACTGACACTGGGCGATGTCGTAACAGTCAAAAAGAGAAAAAAGTAGACTTTTATATCTTCAATTTCTCATAGTTTCATCTAAATGGCCGCTGTAGTGTAGAAAAATTTTCGCATGAAACTTTGCACAATGGTAGCATGCAGGACTGTGGATCCTTCGGCTCGGGTTCAAATCCCGACAGTGGCCTTTATGTCGACCTCTATTTTTGAGAAATTTCTTGATACAAAATATGGTAGAAGGACACTAGCTCTTTTCAACAAAGAAAAGTCCAAAATAGAAAACCCTCCGGAATCCATAGTCAATAGATTTCATGGAAAAATAAAACCAAAAAATTATTTGGATATAGGAGGCGGG
The DNA here is from genome assembly GCA_964371455.1 of uncultured archaeon. Lineage (GTDB taxonomy): Archaea > Aenigmatarchaeota > Aenigmatarchaeia > GW2011-AR5 > GW2011-AR5 > JACQNX01. The sequence goes on from CAYJMB010000003.1 coordinate 29,059, forward strand.
ACAGGCAAAAGAACATTGAAAATAGTCAAAGGACTTGGTTGCCTTCATACAGATTTCTTGGAACCATCGAAAAGAGCCTCTGATGAATTCTGCAAACTTGCAAAAAGACACAGGATAACGGACATATCAGTGATTAACTCAAGTTTTGAGGATTTTAATGAGACCAAGAAATATGAGTTTATCACAAGCATACACAGCTGGTATTACATAGACTTGAAATCGCTGAAAAAAATGCACCAAATGCTGGTGCCAAATGGAATTGCCTGCATTTTTATTGACTCCAAAGAGGACACGATAAAAAGAATACAGGATATTTGTGAAACACGGTTCCTCGGCAAACCCAGCAATAATGCGGAAGATATTTGCAAGTACATGGAAAAGTGCGGGATAAAATACAGCGTGTATAATTACGACGGAGTTCTTGCCGGCCTGCTGAAAAATAACAACTTTACGCAGAGGGCGAAGGTTATAGTATCACTTGTATCTTATCAGAAATGGTCAAAAATCAGCACATCTGTCAAACAGAAGATACTGAAGATGTTGATAGAAACCGACCAGGGTCATGGCGCTTATCCAAGCAGGCGCTGGCTGATAGTTGTAAAGAAATAAAATCCGTCCCCCTTTTGTCCCACCTCATCTTTAAATACTATATTTCACTATAGTATAGTGGTGACAAAGATGGCAAGAAGGGATCTAGTTCACACGCAGGAAGCGAGATCTTCCTACTTGTCGGTTTAAGTCACGAATTGATTCTAAGGGCCGCATTTCAATCCCATCAGATGTTAGAAAAAGCCTTGGCTTTTCTGTTAATGATATTGTCTGTTTAGATGTCTCAATCTCGAAAAACAAAATAACCATTAAAAAAGAAAACGGTCGCGATAGTTTAGCTGGCAGAACGTTGGACTGTGGATCCAACAACATGGGTTCGAATCCCATTCGCGGCCCTAAGAGTATGAGAGGTGAGAGAGATGCAAAATAAAGAAGATAATACGCGATTTGAGACAGATTATGAAGCACTAAAAAGAGAATTAAGCATGTATAGTGGTGGCGTAGAAATCTCAATTTTACCTATCATACTTAGAAAAATAGGAATTTCGCAAATTAGTAGAGACGTATACTCCAAGCTTTTTACAGATACAGAAGTTGAAATTGCAGAAATAAGTGATGATTCATCAGCCCAAATTATAGTGGGAATTAGACGCGATCCATATTTGAAATCCATAGCAAGACATTCGGACGATTATTTTCTAGTTCGTTTTACTAGGTTTAGGACTGAAAAAGAAAGGATTACCAAATTTGTACAAGAGATAAAAAGAGGTGACAAATATGTCAGGTGAACGTCTTCACATGGAAAACTATTGGGATTCTAGGCGGAATGGGACCAGAAGCTACTGCAGAACTTTATAGGCGGATAATTACTATTTGCCAGAGAGAATACAGGGCAAAATATGATTCGGATTTTCCACCTATTTTTATCTACAACCTACCGCTCCCCGATATTGTTCTGGAATCCGGCGATAAAGAAGCCGTTGTCAGAACTATAAAAGACGGGATTGAAAAACTAGCCACAGCAGGCTGCGACTTCATAGCAGTCCCGTGCAATACGGTATTTTACTTCATTAATTCAGCACAAATCACTGTGCCTCTTTTGAATCTAATAGAAGAAACATTTTTTCAAGCAAAGAAGTCGAATTTTAGAAAAGTTGGCATTCTTTCTACCCAAAATACAGCTAAAAATAAACTATATGAGTCCGTTTTTAATGGAATAGAAGTTTTACAGCCTTCTGAAATTGAACAAGGAAAAATAAACGAAATAATAATGAGAATACTTGCTGGGTTCAAAACAAATGAAGACCGAGAATACCTCAGAATAATTTGCAAAAATCTTGAAAAGAAAGGGGCTGAGGCGATAATACTCGGCTGTACAGAGCTGCCATTGCTCGTTTCTCAGGTAGATTGCAATATAGAAATGTTGGACACGTTGCAGATACTTGCAGAATCTACAGTTAAAAAAGCAAGGGTTGATGCTGAATGATTTCAAGAGAAAATTTGCCGAGATTAATACAGTACGTTAGAGGCGGCATGACAAATAAAAGGAATTCTTATTATGGAATTAACGTCAGCTCTAACATAGGACTAGAGCCAATAGATCAATTGGATGGTTTTTTGGTAGCTAAATATATTCAACAATTATTTGGGCAGCAGCAAAAATTTTACCCGTATATAGCCGGTGTTTACAATGCTTTGAATGCAAGATCTCCCAAAGAAGCGACAAAAATAGCGGAAAAAAGGAAAAAGGCGGATAGAGAAAAGAAAGCGCTGTTGGAGAGAGTTGTGCAGCAGATGGAAATAGAGGGCAGTATTTTAACAACATATGATTTATGGGAAGATGAAAGTTACTGGAAAGTTGTAGACAGATTATTTGCAGGCGGTATATACGAATCTATTCCAGATGAACAAAAAACAGTTGAAACTATCCGTCTAAATGAGTTTCCTTTAGAGGTATTAGGAAAAATGAAAAATGTAGTAAAGAATGTTCCGCTGTGGATAAGAAGCGGTTCTTTTTACGTGCCTATAGAAGTTGCTGAGGCCGTATGGTTGAGGGACAGGTATGGAATTGAGTGGAAGATAGGACCTCCTTCTGAAGAAGTCTATGACCAATTTATACAGCTTGAGGGTATTGGAATTATCCGTACCAAACAGCCGAGGGCTATTGAAAATGGTTCAGTAAGAAGCGTTATGCCTTATATTGGTAAATCAACACAGCCTCAAAGAATTTTGTTTTCAGATACGCAAGAGACATTGTACCAGAAATGTTTTAGTGAAAATCCGTCATTTGAATGGGCTTTGGAACTTTCACGTGTCTGGGAAGAAATTTCAGGCAGGAAATGTTCAGATGACATACAAAGAGTCTTGTCACTTATAAATTTAGGCAAACAAAGTGATTAATATGTCATTCAAAACCCCCCGCGGCACGCGCGACATAAAGCCAGAAGAAATGATTAGATATGAGTATGTCCTGTCTATCATAAAAAAAGTCTTTGAAAAATATGGCTTTGACCCGTTTGACACGCCAGCATTTGAAGAGTGGGCCCTGCTTTCTGCGAAATCAGGCGGCGGAGAGGAGATCAAGAAGGAAATCTATTACTTCAAAGACAAATCCGATCGCGAGCTCGGCCTACGGTTTGACCTGACTGTTCCACTGTGCAGATTTGTTGCATCTAACCCTGACCTACCAAAGCCATTCAAGCGTTATCAGATCGGAAAAGTCTGGCGCTATGACAAGCCAGGTGCATTGCGCTGGCGAGAGTTCCTCCAAGCTGATTGCGACATTGTTGGCTCAGAAAGCATGGAAGCAGAAGCAGAATGGCTGCGCGCAATTTGCGAGATATTTTCTGCACTCGGCTTCAAGGACTTTGTTATTCGCATAAACAACAGAAAGATCACAGAAGATTTCGTAAAGGCTTTGGGCATCAATAATGTTATCGACGTATTCCGCAGCATTGATAAGCTGGAGAAGATTGGCGAAAAAACTGTTGAAAAAGAACTGATGGAAAAAGGAATACCAAATGCTGCTAGAAAAAGAATTTTAGAATTCGTACAGCTGAAAGATATTGACAAAGTAAAAAAACAACTCTCTTCAGGAGGTATATCAGAGCTGGAAAAAATACTAACGCTTCTGCCTGACTACAAAAAAAACATGCAAGTAGATATGTCTTTGGTTAGGGGCCTGGAATACTACACAGGCCCTGTGTTTGAAATATCAGTCGGTGCAGGCATCTCTCTGGGTGGCGGCGGTCGCTATGACAATCTTATAGAAACATTCGGCGGCAAGCCTACGCCTGCCACAGGCATATCCATCGGTGTTGACCGCTTGGTTGCTGTTATGGAAGAAAAGAAGATGTTCTCGTTGCCAAAAACATCGTGCAAAGTTTTTGTTGTCTCTGTAAACGAGAAAGTAAAGGCCGGTGTTTTGAATATTGTAAACACGCTCAGGAAAATAGGCGTATCCAGCGAGTTTGACATCATGGATCGCTCACTCAGCAAGCAGCTAAGCTACGTTAATTCTCGCGAAATTCCTTTTGTGCTCGTTATAGGCGAGAAAGAAATAGAATCCGGCAAAGCCCGGCTGCGCAACATGAAATCCGGCAAAGAGTGTGAGGTCTGGCTGGACAAGATGGAAGATCTTAAGGAATTAATAGAGTAAAGTCATCTCAGCTTCGAAGAGCAGGGCCCAAGAAATTCGTTGAAGATTCAGCAATAGCCAATTACAGAATCATTTAGAGCGATATCTATCAAAAACAGCCAAGACTTAGACCCGTTTCAAGCAATCACGTAAATTCATGTTCTTCTATTACCGTCCCGCATTCATGGCAATATTTGCTCTCATGTACAGGGTCGTAGTCTATGTGTTCAGACCCGCACTCAAAGCAGATCAGAGTGCGTGTTACCAATCTTTGCATAGACCGCACCTGATAATGAGATGAAATGCAGCATCCTGCAAGGTTCACAAAAAGCAAAGCTTCTCCCTCTTGGCAAAAGATGCTGCTTTCCTCAAGTAAGACTTGTTCTCCCCTATAAAAAACATTCCTCCTTTTTTGTCTATGCTTCAGAAAAGAGAAATATATTTAACCATAACCACGTCCAGGGGACGATTCTATAT
>CAYJMB010000004.1:0-26462 GCA_964371455.1 uncultured archaeon
GAGACCCGAGTTCGAATCTCGGCAGAGGCACTATGACGGACAAAATATTTGGCGTTAGAAAGCCTGTAATCGGAATGGTTCATCTTGGCGACCTGTATTCACCCAAAGGCATGGACTACATAATTGACAGGGCATTTGCTGATGCTTACAATCTGCATCTGGGGGGGGGGCGTTGATGCTCTATTGATTGAAAACTGGGAAGAGCAGTCTGACAAGCCCTTTGCAGCCGAAAGGACAGTTAAAAGAATACTGCAAGTCTTCATAACGATTACAGAGCGGCATTCAGAATTGATAAAGATCTTGGTCTTCCATTTGTACAGCTAGATGTTTATGTAGCCGGATACAGAGAATATACTAAGGCGGCGCTATTTGTTAACATACATTCTAAACACTATATTTAAGATGGGCGGCATCACTGACAATCCTGTAGATCCGCGCAGGGTGGAAGAGTTCATGGAAGTTGTTTATAGGAAATTTAGATGAGCTATTCACTTCTTTTCAGCCAGCTGCATAATCTCCTTTAGGCGGTAGCGGGAGAGCCATATCACCACCACAGAGAAAAATATCACAAACCAGAAGGACACAAAGCGGTCCAGCAGGACACCGCCTGCTGCCTGCGACGATGTGAGGCCAAGAAGAATGAATGCAGAGGAGGTGCCGAACTCAAAGAGACCAAGGGAACCAGGCAGCCATGGGATTGTCAAAAGCAGAAGCATAACTGCCCAGATGACAAGAATGGCTACAGGGGAGAGTAATATTCCTATTGCCGTAAAAATTATCCATATCCGCAGCAATTCAAAAAATTTTATCCCAAAGGACAAACCCATGCCAGCGGACATAATCTTTTTGTCTTCGAGGACAAGACGGAACGACTTTTCAAACAGATGCGCATGGAATATTTTATTGACTTTTTTGAAGCGGCGTATTTTATTCAAAAACCAATCCAGCATGCGGGAAAGAACTTTTCTCGAAAGAAAAAGCTTCATGAAGCCTGCTGTGACCAGAATTGTCAGCAATGTGAATACAAGTAATGGCAGAAATAGCGGATATGGTATTACTGTGCGGAACAATATCAGGATCGCAGCTACCAGCAGCGTGGAAGAAATGATGTCTATTATGGTGTCCATCAGGACAATCGCGGAAGATTTTGCGCTGCCTATCTTTTCCTTTGTCAGATAAATCATGAGGGGCTGGCCGCCTATTTTTGCTATGGGTGTTATCAGGCTGATAAAGTTGCCTGTTGTTGTTATGTAAAATGCATCTTTCAGGGACAGGTTTTTGTATTTGGATGACATAATCTTGAAGCGAATGGCATACAGAAAGAAAATTATTAACTGGCATAACACTGCAAAAAATATCAGGGAGAGGTTGCTGACAAGGATTATGGACATGACATCGCCTATGCCGAAGAGGCTGATTGCCAGCAGCATCACTAAAACGCTGAACAGAAATATGGCGATGCGCTTTCGCATAGAGTTTTACTTGCGAAGGTAAATATTAAAGCAATTAGATACTGATTAGTTTGAATAGAGCATTTATAATATCGAAACACTGGATGACGAGGTTGATGTTATGGTTGTCAAGAACTTTTTCCCAAAAAAGAAAAACACCATTAAAATCTCTGTTATCATTCCAACGCTGAATGAAGAGAAATACATCGGAACAACTCTGTTTCATGCTGTGAACCTGAGACCGTATGAAATCATTATAGGCGACTCGCGCTCTACTGACAAGACAGCAGAGATAGCAAAAAAATACGGCTGCAAGATAGTGAGCTGCGAGCGCGGCGGTGCATCAATCGGCAGAAATGCCGCAGCCAGGGCTGCACGGGGCGATGTGCTGCTGTTCATTGATGCGGATACAATAATTTTTCCAAACCTGCTCTCTATTGTTGCCAAGGACTTCAAAAACAAGAAAACAGTGGGCTGGACCTGCAATATCTACGCATTCAGCCCAAAATGGAAGGAGCATCTCATTTATAACGCGAGCAACAACCTTGTGGAATTTCTTGTGAAATATGCAAAGAAGCCCCATGCTCCCGGCATTGTGGTGGCCGCGAGGAAAGATGCATTTGAAAAAGCAGGCGGCTTTGACGAGAACCTCAAAGTCATGGAAGATCATGACTTTGCGATGAAGCTGGGGAAGCTGGGCAAATTCATATTTTCCAAAGAAACATGTGTTTTTACATCTACAAGACGCATGAACGAGTGGGGCGGGTGGGGGCTTTTCAAAAGATACTCCAAGATTTACCTGACTTATTTTATGAATAAAAAGAAGTTTTATAATAATATTGATAAAGTTGAATACGGCCCCATACGATGACAGGAGTTTTTCATGTGACTGACATAGGTCTTCTTGTGCAGGCACTGTGGTTTATTGCCCCGGCGTATGCAGCAAACGGATTTCCGCCTCTCATGCAGGGCAGAAAGCCCTTAGACGGAGGCAGGAGCTTCAGGAACCAAAGGCTGTTTGGCGACGGCAAGACATGGGAAGGGACAGTTAGCGGCATAATAGTCGGCATACTTGTCGGCGCGCTTCAGGTCCACTACCAATCCCAGCTTGAATACCTTGGTCTCAATCTTCCTATAATGACAATGCCGCTGGTTATAGCGCTCACTATCGGAACCATGGCTGGCGATGTTCTTGGATCTTTCATCAAGAGGAGGCTCGGAATAAAAAGAGGCGGCTCTGCTCCGCTGCTTGACCAGGAAGGTTTTCTTGTTATGGCATTTGTTTTTGCTGCTTTTGTTTACCCCCTGAGCCTGATATTAGTGGCTGTGCTGCTGATCATCACGCCGCCCATACACTGGGTTACAAATGTCGTGGGCTACTACATGAAGTTCAAGAAGACACCATGGTGAAACTATCATGAAGAAATTTCCTGATCAGAGCATACTGGCTGAGGAATCTGGGAAGAGAGTAGGGACTTCAGAGTGCAGGTGGATTATAGATCCTCTTGATGGAACACATCTCTTCAAAGATATGTTTACTGCGGAAAAAGGAAAAGGTGCATTCAGAAACGGTAAAAGAATTCGAGTTTCTCGTAGAGATTTTCCAGAATGCATTATAGCTATAACAACACCTTATGGCATACATACCGATCCCACTGTGAAAAAGAATTTTGATCCTTTGATGCACCATTTTTACCGCGATGTAAGGTATAAATAAACTCCTTCTAAAAACAAAGCATGCTGGTAGAACTTCAGTGTCATAGCGAATATTCAGGGGATACTGTCCTGCCTGTCAGGGATATTATCCAAAAGGCGGACAAGGAACTCGGGGCAATAGCGATCACCGATCATAATTCTCTCGGGGGATATTTGGCTGCAAAGAAGATGAAGAAAAAAGTCATTCTTATTCCAGGCACTGAGATAACATGTTTTTTTAACGGCCAGAAAGGTCACCTCATTGCATTGGGTGTTGAGTTTTTCCCTAATAAATACTTTAACAGACCGGATGTGTTTGATTTCATTGATTACGCCAAATCTCATGGCGGGCTAACGATTGTTTCGCACCCTTTCCGCAGTGCTAAATATTCATTCCACCAGAAAGACGTCTGGAAGAAAGCAGACGCTATTGAGGTTCTTAACGGAAACACGCTCGCTTTCAGAAATATGCGCGCCTGCACGCAGGCAAAGGAGATGAAAAAGCCCATGACATCCGGGAGTGATGCGCATATACTGAAAGCAGTAGGAAGCTACGCGTGCGGAATACAGGCGGAAAGCGTTGATGGAATTTTAACGGCGATCAAGAAAGGGCGCGTGGTGCTGCCGCAGAAATCTACAAATGCACTGGACATAATCCTTGCGAGCGCAATACGACGCTCCAAAAAGAAGCTAAGAAAAATAGTTGGCAAGCGCATCTAGGCTGTAAAAGCCGGAGTATGCCAGAAGGAAGCCGAGAATAATTTTCCCGACAAGCGTTGCGATAAAAAACTTCCTGATGCTATACTTTATAGCACCACAGTAGAGGCCTATGATATCGTCAGGAAGGGGAGTGGCTGCGAATATTATGATCAAAAAAAACCCGTAGCGGCCATGGAACGACTGTTTTATTTTTTCCAGCCACTTTCTGCCGCCTTTCTTTCTTTTCCTCTTTTTTGAAAGCTTCTTTTTACCATAAATAATACCAAGCCCTATACCATAGGCAGTGAGCTCGCCGATGGCTGAGCCGAATCCTGAGACAATTGCCACCCAAAAAGGGTCCAGCAGCTTGCCAGCCAGGAAAACGAAGAGAAATGACGGGACTGGCAGAAAGATGGAGGCTGAGCCTATCAATGAGCCCAGAAAAACGCCAAGATAACCAAATGCATGCACAAGACCCAGAAGAAACTCAAGGACCATTTTTCAGCACCGTTGATAGTATTTATAGACTCTTGTTTTTAAGGATACTGACAACTTAACAAGTGATATCATGCTTTCAGGCAAGAGGCAGAAGTTCACAAGCATGGAAAAGACCATAGGAAAGGAACTATCTTTTCTTAGTGCACATTCATGGACAGCGCTATCACTGGTCTTCGGGTTTGCCGCGGCACTCTTTATTTCGCAAAACCAATTCATTGCAGGAGCCGTGCTTGTCCTCATAGCTGCAGTCTGCGATGCTGTGGATGGCGCTGTGGCGCGCTACAGCAAAACAGCAAGCAAGGGAGGCGCTTACCTTGATACCATAGCAGACAGGTACGTAGAATTCTTTATAATTGCCGGACTGTTTTTTGCGGCGCTGCCTGATTTTCTCCTCTCTATAAAGTTCTGGCTCTTGTTCTACATATTTGGCGCGATGATGACTACTTATGCAAAGGCTGCTGCAAAGGAAAAGGGCTTAATACAGAAAGAAATGCATTATGGAATTCTGGAAAGGGGGGAAAGACTTTCTCTGCTGTTTTTGGGCATACTGCTTGCTGCATTAAATGCACGGTATCTTGCTTACATGATTGCACTGACCGCTGTTCTCGGGAACATCACAGCGCTGCAGAGAATAAGGAAAGCGTTTCAAGGTTAGCGATAGGGTGACTATATAAAATTATCATGTAATTTCTCTTCTGCTACTAATCTATTGAGACGGTTGACATGAAAATGTACGAAGCTACAATAATCATCCCTGCTTACAATGAGGAAAAAAATATCCAGACAGTCATCCGGCGGGTGCGCAACGTTTCAAACAAATATGAGATCATAGTTGTGGATGACGGGTCGCAGGACAGGACAGCTGAACTAGCAAGGCAAGAGAAAGCAAAAGTAATATCACTGAAAAAAAATTCTGGCAAAGCTTTTGCATGCCTTACAGGAAGCAGCCAAGCAGGTTGTGAGAAAATTGTCTTCATTGATGCTGACCTGCAACTCAGGCCGGAAGAGATACCAAAGTTTGTCGCAGCACTGGAGAGGGCGGAGCTTGCGATTGGTGTGCGTGGTATGAAAGACATTCCCGTGCAAAGACGACTGGCTAACATAATAGCCAGATGCCTTGTTCCCGCAACTAAGGGAAAAAAATTCCTTGATGTGCTTTGCGGCTTCAGGGCTGTGCGCAAAAGCGCGCTGAAAAAAATGCAGCTGAAACAAAGACGATATGAGTTTGAGTCAGAGATGCTGCTGAGTGCAGTAAAGAAGGGCATGAAAATCAAAGAAGTTCCTGTGGCTGTCAGCTATGAAACGTATAAAGGCATGAGGGTAGTAGACAGCTTGAGGGTCTTATTCTTCATACTTAAGAACAGATTAAGCAAGTAATATTTATAGTGGAGCAGATAACAAACCGCGGATAGTGATTGGACATGAAACAGGTTATCGTTATCAGGTCTGACATAAAGATGGGCAAAGGCAAGCTGGCTGCACAATGCTGTCATGCAAGTGTTTCTTCTGTTCTCAAGACTAATAAGACTAAAATAAAGAAATGGGAGCTTGAGGGGCAGAAGAAAGTTGTCCTCAAGGCACGCTCCCTAGAAGAGCTGACAGCGCTGAAAAGAAAGTGCGATCGCCTTGGGCTGACTAGTTCTATAGTCTCGGACGCTGGACGCACAGAACTCGCTGCCGGAACAATAACAGCACTGGCCATAGGGCCTGACGATGAAAAGAAGATAGACAAAGTGACCGGATCGCTGCCACTGCTGAAATAAATATTGCGGACTCTAACTATACGTGACATTTACCGGCAGCCAGTCTAACTTGCAGGTAGGATTAAGCCCTATGCCGTGCTTGAAGCACGTTACACTGATGCTCAGATTTTCGTTGCTCATCTTAGCTGGCGTCCATGCTGTATCATTTGTGACATCTATCAAAAATGTTTGCTCCTCCAGATTGCCGCCAACTACATGAGAAGGACCAAATGTCTGACCGCCATCACCGCTTACCCTAACGTCTATATAACCCGTCAATCTTGTTGCAGAGAAATCAGCTCTCACTGTTACATTATTAATAGATGCATTACTTGGTATGGAAAAGTTATAGCCGGACCATGTCTCTGTTTTGTTCACACTTGCATTTACAGACGCTGTCGACACATTGCCATTATCTGCAAATGCATATGAACAGTTTGCCCACTCTCCACTGCAAACAGATGGTGAATTGAGAACTGTAGCTGCAGAAACTAATGCAGCAAAAACAAGCACTGCCAGAACAATGGAAAACATTATTTTTATTTTCACTATTAATTAGTATGTGCTTGTTCCTTTAAATAGGTGTGCATGTGTAGCCAGCTTTTGTGATGTTGTTTGTCCTGAACTTTTTACTATACTGCCTGTTTCTTTGCATGACTATAAAACAATTCCAAACAACATTTTACCTATGAAACGCTTCAATAAGCTGAGAGGCATAGGTGGAAAGCTGCTTAGTGAGCAGGATTTTGTCGTGACAGAACTGATAAGCAGAAAATTCCTGCGGCATTATGAACGATATGGAAGAGGCGTAGAAAAGGTTTCTGGCCCTTATTCTGTGATGAAGCTGACTAAAACTAGGTTAACAACAGAAGAGGCGATCAGTAGGGTTGCAAAAATTTACAATATCAGAAAATCAGATATCGGCTTTGCTGGCCTTAAGGATAGGAATGCTGTCACAACCCAATACCTCACTATCAAAAATTTCTCTGGCAATAATTTCTGCAACAAAGAGATCTCAGTGGAAAAAGTTGGGGTATCGTCCCATCCGATTGGTGTTGGCGATCTGGACGGCAACAAGTTTGAAATAACCATTCACAACTGCATGAACATGAAAAATCTTGATGCACTTATGCTTTCGATGAAGACTAATGGCATGCCTAATTATTTTGGCGAACAGCGGTTTGGGTCGCATGGTGACAATCATGTGATAGGCAGATATCTTGTAAAAAGAATGTATACAGATGCTCTAAAAACAATAAGCAGGCACGACAGAAAAGTTGACAACATCAAAAAAATGGAAAAAAGAAGGCTGAAATTTTTTGTGAATGCATACCAGTCATTTATCTTCAATAAAATGCTTGAGATACACATAGAAAAAGGCGGCAAGCCTTATTACAAAGATGTTCCGCTTGTCGGCACAAAGACGGAATTAAAAAATGACATCTTTGCAATGCTTATTAAAAAAATAATGCAGAAAGAACACATAATGACAAAAGACTTCAGGATGAACGGACTGAACATATCATGCAATGGGGGCATGAGGAAAGCATTTGTAAAGCCTAACATAGAGCGCATTGATGCTGCTGGCAACAATGTGATACTTGCATTTACTTTGCCCAAGGGCAGTTATGCCACAGTTTTCTTAAAGGAGTTGATGGGGTAGATGGCAAAGAAAAATGCAGTCAAGGTCATCAGGAAAAGGTTGGCGTTACTCTTACTATTTGTTTTTCTTTTTACTATCAGATTATATCCCGCTTATGCCAATGAATATCTCAAAGGCAGTGACAGCTGGTTTCATCTTGAAAGGTCGCGGGCAGCTCTCAATGGAGATTTATTTTATGACAGCAAAAATGCTGGTGGAACTGTAAGTGCATACAGTCCCTTGTTTCATCTGATCATTGCTCCTGTGCATTTTTTTCCTGATCTTATGGCAGCAGCAAAATTTGCCGGCCCGTTGCTGGGATTTCTTGGAGCTGTGGCTTTCTTCATGTTTGCAAGAAAAATTATGGGCTATAAAGAATCGTTAGTCGCTACGTTCGTCTTTGGCACAGCAGTGGAAACCGTAAACACTTCTATGTTTCTGGCTCCTGTGAACATAGGAATGATATTTATGTTTCTTGCGCTTTTTTTTGGTCTTGGTAGCGGGAAAAGTGACGGAAAGTTTTATCTGTTCATTCTATTTGCGTCCCTTCTGGCTTTGACGCATCCGCTGACATTCATTATGTTTATTATTTTTGCATATGTTTTTTTGGACAGTAAAATGCTGAAATTTGTCCTCATCCCTCTCGCTGTTTTTGTTTTCTGGGTAGTCTTCTCGACACTGACAGGGACACAGACATCTATCATCCTGAGCAATCCGCTGCCTTTGGACAGGTATTTCTTTGGCGTCAGTGCGCTGGCTTTTGCTTTTGCTATCGTCGGATTCCAAAGAGCGCAGCCCAAAATGAGCGTTAGCTTTATACTCCTGACATCTTATTCATTGCTCGTTATCCTTTATCCAGACCGTGTGTTTACATATTCTCTCATACCACTCGCTTTGCTGGCTGGGATTGGGTTTGCAGATTTGTACGACAAAATAGAAATGCGACACATTCGATATATACTGCTAATATTTCTTTTGATAGCTTCTATTCCTGTTTTTGATTACAGCTATGCAAAAACAGAAATGAAAATGGAAGACAAGGTTGTGCTTGACTGGATACGAAACAATACGGAAAAAGACGCAACAATTGCGGCAAGCTGGCAGGTGTCAGGGCCATGGATCCCATTTGCAGCAGATAGGAAGAATATTTTAGGCTCGTTCCAGGAATCTGTTGCTGATTATCAGGAAAGACGGCAAGACCTGGCTATGATATTCTCGTCTGGCGATAAAGAAAAAATAATAGAAATCATGAAGAAATACAATGCAACTTACATCTTTGTCAACAAAATGGAAGATGATGTCCTGTACAAGGGCATCATAAAGAGATTTTCTGGCATGTTTATGGAAGTGGATGGAAATGACTATGCGCACCTCTATAAAATATGATGTTATGATGTCTTCTGCTGATAAAAAAGTCATAAGTTCCGGGAAAAACAAATACGAGATATTAGCAGTTTTTCTGATAGCGCTGACAGTCTTTTCACTGCCAAGCATCTTGCGGTGGACATATTTTGACAACCCGAGCATAATAGGGTTTCCTACCTACCTGCACCAGAGACAGGCATTGGATTTGGATGGCTACGATGACTTGAGTTTTGGCGGGCGAGAGTATACGTATCCGCCGCTCTTCAGCCGTGCTATTGCCGGCTTCTCCTTACTGATGCCGATACATATCGCAGGACTGCTGCTTGTTGCTATCATGGGAGCAGTTTCTGCGGTGTTTTTCTATGTTATCGTCCGTGAGCATATCAGCAGGAGATATGCATTGCTGTCAAGCATACTGCTGATTCTTGTTCCAGGAACAATATATTTCAATGCACATCTTTCGAGCAGGGCGCCGCCGTTTGCGCTGGGCATGGCTGCTATTTATTTTTTACTGAGAAAGAATAGTGCCCGAAAGAATCTATCAGCATTAGCAGACAAAAACATCATTATAGCCGGGATTTTTTTTGGGATAGCAGCACTATTTCATCCAGAAACTGCGTTCTTCTTTGGTCTTGTGGGGTTGTTCAGGGCGGTCAAGGATAGAAATATTTTTCTTTCTCTGTTGATTGCTGTTGCCATTGCATCTGCATACTATTTGCCTTTTGTCGCGACACACGGCTTTCCTGAAGTCAATGCGCTGCATGAAGAATACAGGACAAGGCAGTACAGCCTGGAATCAACGAGCATACAGACATTCTTTTTTGAACTAGCTCCAAATGGCTACCTGACTTTTGCGATCGTGGGGCTTGCTGTTTTTGGGCTTGCAAAGAAGAGGCATATGTTTCTATTGTACTGGTTTCTGCTGGCCTTAGCTTTTGCGCTTATCGCGGAGAGGTTTGCTGTGTACCTTGCTGTGCCTATTGTTTTGCTTGCTGTGTATGCGCTGGCCGCAGCGGAAAAGAAAAAATGGTTCAAAACTGTGTTGGTCTTGTTACTGATCTATTCTGTTTTTCTGGCAGCTGCAAAAATTGCCTACTTTTCCCAGTTTTATCCGACAAAGGAGCAATACAACACAATGTTGTGGATAAAAGAGAACACGCCTCCAAATGCAACAATATTGAGTGACTGGTCCTGGGGTCACTGGATCACAGGCATTGCAGAACGCAGGAATTTTGCAGATGGCTATGCAGAGTACGCGCCTCATGCCAGTGAGAGAATTGCGAAGCTTGAACAGTTTTACAGAACATGCAACGTGCCGGAAGGCTACAACATCTCCTACGTTTATATGGAACAATGGTTTGAGAAGAGCTACAATATACTGTGCTTGGATAAATTTGTTCTGATCTACAATAATACAGTATCTCAGGTTTACAAAGTATAAGGAAGCTGCGGGAACACAGAAAGCAGGAAATTTTATTTTCGAATCTTCGTCAGAGGCAGTGTCCTTTTTTCCATGAGGCGTTTTCCCAAATTTTGCGTACAGTTCGCATAAGTGGTGGCTTCTCCTTCGCAGACTTATCTCTTCTTTCAGCAGTTCCATGTCTTTGTCAGAAAAAGCCAGCACCTAATTTCCCCCTCTCTTGGACCATTTGTTTGTTGCGAGCTGCCTTGAAAACGCTTCGCGGAGGAGTGCAACTGCCTGGACAGCAAGCAGAAGCCAGTAATAAGGAAATATGAAAATGTAAGCAACTAGTGTGCGCCATGTGAAGCCGAATCTGGCCATGTTCAGGAGCAGGTAGAGGAAAGAGAACAGCCATGACGCAATGATCGCAGCAAGCAGCGCTGTCAGCGCGTATGTACCAGTCAAAATATTCACAACAACATCAGCTATGCCATAAATAGTGAACCACTTTGCCAGAACTTCCAGAGACGCCAAGGAAAGCGGCTGGGAGACAAAATTTCCAATAAACCAGTACATTGCAAATGGAATGTACAGCAGTGCAAAAGCATACCAGAAGAGGTGCATAGGAAATGCGTAGTTTCCTATAAAATTCATTTTGTCTGAAAAGAAAATGTCTGTGTGCTTTTTTGCAACTTGTATTGATCCGCGTCCCCATCTTATTCTCTGTTTTACAAGGCCAACGAGACTGGAGGGTGTGGATGTGTGCATTATGGCATGGGACATCACAGCATGGAAACCTGCTTTTCGCAGGCGGATTGTGACATCAATGTCTTCGGTAAGCGTGTCATTGCTAAATCCATGAATTTTTTTCAGCGCAGATTTCTTGAATGCTGCAAAGCCTGGCGTGACATAAGTGGAATTTATTTTGCTGCAGACATATCTCCACCCAGAAGAAATAATGTAATCTATGTCCTGGAACCACGTGAAGATGCCGTTATACTTTACTCTTATTGCACCTGAAGAAGCTGCGGTTCTCGGATCAGCAAGAGGCTGGACAAGCGCCAGCAGAGATGTTTTTCCTATTGACGAATCCGCATCCATGCAAACGACAGTTTCAAACTGCGCTTTTTCAAGGCCGTAATTCAGGGCAGCAGCCTTCCCAGAATGCGGAATAGAGAAGAGCCTGACAATTTTGTTTTTCCCGGAGACCGCTTTTACAATGCCGGCTGTTTCATCAGAAGAGCCGTCGTCAACAACCAGAATTTCTTTCCTGCCTGGGTAATCTGCACTGAGGATGCTCTGGATTGTTGCTGCTATGAAGCGTGCTTCGTTATGCGCCGGTATAATTACGGAGACAGGAGGTGTATACTTATTTTTTATTGTTCTTCTTGCAGGCAGAAAAAATATTGCAATGGCTATGATATGCACAGCTGCGAGCGTGCTAAAGAGCATTGTTAAAATGAGTTCCAGTGACATGTTGACACCATCATATTTCAGGCGTTTTTTTCAGGCTTGTGTACGGAAGTGATGAGGGCAATGAAAAATTTTCATTGCCTGTCTTTTTGATCATGGTCCAGTGCATGGGCTGCCCCCTGAATTGCTTTATAATACCATGACACACGCTCAGGGAGACAAGGATCCCTATTGTCAACGCAGCAAAAAATACAAGAGGGGCACAGCTCAATTTCTTCTCTTTTCCCAGCGCTACAATTCCTGCAAATGTGAAGCCTGAAGCAAGAATAAAGTTGATGAGGACATCAGTAACGAGACGCGGGATATTGATATCTTCAGGATTCCCTGTCATGAATGAGACAGCGCCAAAAAACATGAATGCCACAAGGAAGAAGGATGAGATATAACCCAGCATGGTAGCAGACAACAAGGCGCGCTGCAGGAGGGAGAACTTTCCAAACAATATTGATTTTTTATGGCGCAAAAAGGCACTCATGTTGCCATAAGCCCACCTGCGCTGCTGTGTGCGCAGGCCGCGTATATTGTAAGGCACTTCTCCAGGGACCTGAAGATCATCAATGTAGGATGTCTTATATCCTTTTGTTAGTGCGCGCACAGAAAATTCCACATCTTCTGTGACACTGCCTTCCTGCCAACCGCCTAATTTCACAAGAACATCTTTTCTCACAGCCTCTGCTGAGCCGAACAACAGCGAAACTCCAGCACGGCTGTTTAACTTTGCGAGAAGATTGTGGTATACCATGAGTACTGTGCTTGCAAATTTTGAGGTAGGGCTCTGCCGCATGTTCATGTATGCCCATTTTGCCTGAACGCATGCTATCTGCGTGTCTTCAAAAGGCTGGACTATGCGCCTTAAAAAATCTGGTGGAGGGACAAAATCTGAATCGAACACCACTATGATCTCGCCTTTTGCATAGCGGAGCATGTTGTTGAGGTTGCCTGCCTTGAAGCCTGCATTTGAGCCGCGCCTTATTACTTTTATCCTTCCTCTGCATTGGCGCGCAAACGCATCTATCATCCCTGAAACAGCCGGATCAGAGCTATCATCGCCTACAATGATTTCGTACCTGTTCTTTGGGTAGTCCATCTGCAGGCATGCTTCTGCACAGCGCAGCGCAACAGGCTCATTAAATGTCGGGATCTGTATTGTAACTTTTGGGAATTTTGACAGTTGCTTATTCTTGTAGCTGCGTGCCTTATGAAAAAAGCCGCTTATTCCCAGAAGATAGAAAAAGATGGAAAATATAGCAACAGGTACGACAAGCCCGTGAAAGATCAGGGTTGATGCATCGTGAACAAATAGCTTGAGCAGTTCCAGTTCCAGCATGCTAATAATTATGAGGTGTTCTTATTAAAAGTTGTCAGTGTTAAGGTTGCCGAAAGATTGTAAATTTAAGACTCTAAACTGGCGAGAGCAGGAAGTTCTGCGAAATGAATGTCAGCAGTGCCAAGATTACTGCAAGAGCAATGGTTATGGCTATGGCTTGCTTCTGTGTTTTATTCATGCCCACCTCAATGCCCACAGCGACGAAAATAAGTGACCATATAATGCCTATGGCTTTTACAAAGCCATGCGGGACCCAGCCCAGGATAAGGACTGGTGTTGCGGCATAGACGATGACAAAGAATGCAGTCTTTAGTGAATTGCTGCCGAGCTTTCTATAAGCCATTACTGCGAGCAAAGCCGAGACTATAAAGGTGCCTGCTAGTATTGACAAAAAGAATACTGCAACACTTTCTATTATGCCTCCCGTCAGTTTAACTGTTGTCCAGCCACCAGCTATGGTCAGCGCAGTTAAGATGGAAAATATCATTCCCAGCACAGCAAGTTGCAGGAAATCTTTGCTGAAATGCGCTTTGTTTTGCTTGAAAAATAGGTCAGAGTCTTTTAGCAGTATCTTCATGAACTCGCCCCTTTTATATCTGCGATGCTGTTGATGCCGAACACAATGAGCACCAGCTTATCAGCAGCCAATGACAAATTTTTCTGGCTTGTGCCCTGCAAGAGCACTGTCTTGCCCTGCAGCGTGATGGAAGTCTCTGTGGCACCTGTTGCAGGGCCTCTGAGCCAGAGCGTGAGCCCGCTGAGTTCTGGCTCTGGGATAGGTTCGCTTCTGAAATTGTACCACTGGGTCACATTGTCGGAAATGAAATAATAGACATCAATAGTCGTGCCTTTTCCCTGGGACGCGAAATAGAATGGAATTTTCGCGTTGATGTCTATAAGCGCGATGCGGAACATGCCGTTGTCAAGCTCGTCTGTGCCGTTGAAAACTATATTGACATGACGCTCATTCTGGAAGAGAGAATGGATTTCCTGCTCATTTTCTGCCTTCACGAGAATGGACTGCCTGATGTCATTGCTGAATGTGTAGATCTGCGCGTGCCCGGGGATTGAGATTTCTGTTATAGGCTGTTCCTGCTGCACGCAGCCTGCGGCAAGAACTATTGCAATGAGTGCAAAAAATACATGTCGCATTCTTTGCTCACCGTGTTTTCTTAGACTGATGCAAGCCATATTTTTGAACCTGCCTTGAAATTTCTGGAGTGACCGTTGAAATAAATTCGTCTGTCTGTCTCAAGGGTTAGGCTTGCAGTAGGTTGTTGATATTCTTCTAGCGCGTTTTTGAGTTCGTTCAATCCATTAAAAGACCCTATATTTTGCAGATATCTTACAGCGTTCGTAACGTCTGGATCATAATTAAATGCTGAGATATCCGGGCGCAAGCTGATTCTCAATGGCATTATTTTTCTCGTGCGGCAAAAGATAAATAGGCACGCCAGAAACTTATTTTCTCAGCCTGCTGCGGGGCCTGCTGAAGTGCCAGTAAGCGCCTGCCAAAATTATAATGAGCAGGATAACAAGATAGACAAATGTCATGTTAGGGCTGACGGGCTGCTCTGGCGAAGTAGGCGCTTCTGGGGGCTGCGGCGGTGTTGGTTGCGGCTGGGGCTGCTCTGGCTGTGATGGCTGCGCGGGTTGCGATGGCTGTGTTGGTGCGGGAGCAACATTCAGGCTTGCAGGCTTGGAATTAAATCCGCCAGGGTACGTCCATACGGCAATAAATTCATAGCTGCCAGCAGCTGCAGGCGCTGTCATTGTGTACGTCAATGTCACAGCAGAAGAGAATGCTTTGCTGAATTTCCAGTGCAGGCCATTGCGGGTCTTGCCCTGGTAATCACGAACCTGCGAGTCAAATGTGACATCTGATTTTGAATAGCCGGACACAGACCAGTCATTGAGGTTCCAGCCATTGGGCACAAAATCCGCCAAGTCAAAGGCTGTGAGAGAGCCCTCGGGGTTTATTGTAAACGAGACTGTGAAAGTAGAAGACGGGTCTACGCTTGCGGGCATGCTCCTGTCCACACTTACTGCGAATGCTGGCGCGGTCATGAGCAGGATTGCCATTATTGTAATTATTATTTTAGTACTCTTTGCTTCCATCAAATGCCTCATTATTTTCATTCTACCACCTACTGTGTTCTGTAATATGAATCTATTAGCCCGATGAGGTCAAAAAAGTTTATCTGACCCTTGTAATACTGGTCAATCTTATTTATTAGATCAAAGAATGTCACCTTCTTTGAGCCTGTGACTACGTATACAGAGAAGCCTGAGGTTGTTGCCTCAAATACATAATTTGTTCCGTCAAATTTCAGCTGCTGCGTGGGCAGTGCTACCCACTGCTTGCCGACTAATTTCTTCAGTGTCGTGGTCTCAGGTGCGATGCCATTTGCAGTGAACCATGCCTTCGGAACCTTGAATTCTATTTTTGCCTCTGAAATTTTATTATTAGTGAATGATGGTATGATTTCCATATACTTGTACACAGAGCCTTCTCCAGATGAAATAGCTACTGTTGCCTCTGCAGGTTTTGTAACTTCTTTCACAGTTATTGTACCGGACAAAATTGTATCAGCAGCCTTGACTTCTATATTTACGATAGGCGTTTGCGTGAACACAAAGGATCCGGATTCGCCTGCCTGGAGATTTGAATCAGATGCGCCGGAGCTCTCGACATTGCCGCCCACAGCACCTGCTCCAGAAGAGCCGCCACCTCCGCCTGATGGTGCAGTGGATGTACAGGTTCCCAGCGAGCCGGCGACATTGCAATCTTCGCTGCTGCCTGTGCAGGCAGAGTTGCAGCAGTAGCCGTCAGTGCAGAAGCCTGAGGTGCAGCCGCCTGCGGAGAAGCATGCAACGCCGTTACTGGACGTATTCATGGTAAGGTTGAAAGGATGCCAGCCGATGCCCCAGGGCTGCGCAGAAGCGTTTGTGCCATTCATTGCTATCACAGTCATGCTGTTCACAAAAAAGGAAACGTTATCGCCGGGATTGCCCGGAACATTTACAATATAATATCCCTGTCCCTTGTCTCCTATGTCGCCAACAGTGAAATTCGTCACATTGGTGACATTGTCGCTGTTCACGCGCGTCTGGACCACTGTGCCGTTAGCTGCGAGTGTGCCGTTGATATAAACATAGCCGACATAGGTTGAGCAGCAGCTCTGCGCGTGCGCGGGCAACGCAAACATTATTGTGAGCAGGAAAGGCAGAAATATTGCAAAAGGCATTTTGGATTGCGTCTGATGTAAACTTTTTCTCATGATCTTGCCACACCCTTTACGGTATCATATACTGAAATCATAAAAATATAAAAGTCCAAACCGCTTCCTTATCTTACAGCTCAAACCTTTCGGCAACCGTCGTGTTTATCCAGTATGGCTTGTCGTTTGTGTTGTTGATGTACTTCAGGTCACTGCCTGCCCAGTCCGTGGCGTTAAAGGACTTCCAGCCGCTGCCTGTGCCGTCTGTGTTGTAGTAAACAAGCGTATAATTGCCGGCGAGACTCAAATTCAGGATGTACGATATGTTCCAGTTCTGTGTGTTGGATGAATTGTAGCCCATTGTTGTAAGCACTCCGGTCTGCGGTATGAAGAGCGTGTTCCAGCCCTTGTTCAGGCTCTGCGTGTAGTTGAAGTTGCCTGTTGTGTTGATGGAGAACCATATCACTGACGACGCGGACATGTTGTTGCCTGAAGAGTCAGAGCAGCGCACGTACCTTGCATGCACGCCATCGCTCAATCCTGTGAGGTTGTAGGTGTGGTTGAGGGATGAGCCGTTCATGGTTGTGCTCATGTTCTGGTATGCCTTATCTGAAGTGTCAAACCTGCAGCTTGCTGCCTCGCTTGTGTTCACTCTCAGCAATACAGTTGATGATGAGAGCGCTGCACCTGCTGAAGGTGCTGTGTCCACAATCTCAGGCGCCAGTGTGTCTATTGTAACAGCAGCTGCTGTTGCTGCAGAGCCTTCGTTGTTTGAAGTGTCGACAGCAGTAACAGTATAGTTCCATGTTCCGTCTGCCGGGACCAGGTCTGAATATTTGGTCACATTGCCCAGCGACGTTACAAGGGATGAGTTCACTGTAACTGCTGCATTAAGCGCCCTGTAGACCCTGTACTGCACTGCGTCGCTGGAGCCGGATGCAGACCATGTCAGATTGACCTGCCGAGTCCCAGCTACCTGCACAGCAGTGAGATTGCCTGGCGCATTCGGAGCTGTTATATCGCTTGTGATATTAGTGGTAAATGTGATCACAGATGATGTTGTCATGGCATTGCCTGCTGTGTCCTGGCATCTGACCTGGAAGGTGTAAGTAGTTGCATTCACAAGTCCTGACACAGTCGCGTTGTGCGCTGTTGCAGCGCCTGTCATGTTGTTGGCCATTGTATAATAATCCCTGTCCACTGTATCATAGCGGCATGTTGAGTTCTCGTTTGTAGTCACATTAAGGCTCACGGATGCTGCAGTAATTGTGCCATTAGGCGATGAATTCACAACTATAGGTATTGACAAGTCAATTGTGAAGCCAACTGAGGAGACATTCGTATTATTGCCTGTGTCATTGGAGAAGACCTTCAGGGTATTATTTCCAACGCCTGCTGTGAATGTCTGGTTCTCGCAGCTGGAGATAGAGGAGTTCGTGCCGTTCAGTTCGCGGACGCACTGCAGAGGAGTGCCTGTGGAGTCGGAAGATGTGAAGGTGAGCGTTATGTTTGTCGTGTTGTAAGATGTGTTCAGTGGTGATGTTATTGTAATCACAGGGCCCTGGTTGTCGTAAGTGAATACGACGGATGCAACACCTGTATTATTCAGGGTGTCGTTGGCAAAGACCTTCACTGTGTTTGCGCCAACTGCTGCGAGGAATGTTATGTTGCCGCAGCTGCTCAGCGAGAAGTTCGCTGTGTTGTTCTGCATCACGCATGTGACTGTGGCGTTGTCAGGCGCAACGAAGTTCAAGCTCTGATTCTGGACATTGGTTGTGATGTTTGTAGGCGAGTTTATTGTCACGACTGGCGCGATCTGGTCTACTGTGAAGGTGATTGCTGATGAGACTCCTGTATTGTTCAATGTGTCATTAGCGAATACTTTTACAGTGTGAGCGCCTGTTGCCAGGCTGGTCATTGTTGTGTTGGCGCAGCTGGCGATTGATGTATTAGTTCCGTCCAGCTGGCGCACGCATGTGACAGTGCCATTGTCAGGCGCTGTGAAGATGAGTTCTACGGATGAGTTCACGACAGTGGAGTTTGTTGGCGCGATTAGTGTTACGACTGGCGCGATCTGGTCTACTGTGAAGGTGATAAGCGATGTTGATGCAGTGTTGTTTGTCGAGTCATTTGCGAAGATCTTTATTGTGTGAGCGCCTGTTGCCAGGCTGGTCATTGTTGAGTTGGCGCAGCTGTCGATTGTGGTGTTTGTGCCGTCGAGCTGGCGGACGCAGGTGTCTGTCGCATTGTCCGTGACTGTGAAGATGAGCTGAACAGATGAGTTAACTACTGTGCTGTTTGTAGGCGCTACGAGCGTGACTGTAGGCCCGATCTGGTCTACTGTGAACGATACTGAAGAGACATTTGTATTATTGCCTGTGTCATTAGAGAATACCTTGACTGTGTGAGCGCCTGTTGCCAAGCCTGTCATGGTCTGGTTGGCGCAGCTGGCTATTGTTGTGTTTGTGCCGTCGAGCTCGCGGACACACTGCAGAGGAGTGCCTGTGGAATCAGAAGATGTATAGGTCAGCGCTACAGAGGTGGAATTAAATGTTGTGTTTGTAGGCGATGTGATCGTGATAACAGGTCCCTGGTTGTCGTAAGTGAATCCGACGGATGCAACACCTGTATTATTCAGGGTGTCGTTGGCAAAGACCTTCACTGTGTTTGCGCCAACTGCTGCGAGGAATGTTATGTTGCCGCAGCTGCTCAGCGAGAAGTTCGCTGTGTTGTTCTGCATCACGCATGTGACTGTGGCGTTGTCAGGCGCAACGAAGTTCAAGCTCTGATTCTGGACATTGGTTGTGATGTTTGTAGGCGAGTTTATTGTCACGACTGGCGCGATCTGGTCTACTGTGAAGGTGATTGCTGATGAGACTCCTGTATTGTTCAATGTGTCATTAGCGAATACTTTTACAGTGTGAGCGCCTGTTGCCAGGCTGGTCATTGTTGTGTTGGCGCAGCTGGCGATTGATGTATTAGTTCCGTCCAGCTGGCGCACGCATGTGACAGTGCCATTGTCAGGCGCTGTGAAGATGAGTTCTACGGATGAGTTCACGACAGTGCTGTTTGTTGGGGCGATGAGCGTGACCACAGGAGCGATCTGGTCTACTGTGAAGGTGACACGTGAGACATTGGTGTTGTTCACGGTGTCGTTAACAAAGACAGCAACATTGTGTGCGCCTATTGCAAGGCTTGTCATGGTCTGGTTGGCGCAGCTGGCTATTGTTGTGTTGGTGCCGTCCAGCTCGCGGACACAGGTGATTGTGACATTGTCTGATGCTGTGTATATCAGCTCCACAGAGGAGTTGACGACTGTGGAATTTGTCGGCGCAGAGACGCTCACTGAAGGGGCGACGGCGTCTATTGTGACATTTGTTGATGCAATGGGTACGCCACTCAATGGATTAATTTCTATGCCTGATGTTCCGCCGGCCATATGAATGTTATTTGCCCTCGCTATTGTGGCGCCTATGATAGCATTGTGCTGGACTGTAGAGGACGTGTTGAAGACAATGAATATCTGTCTCGTGGTGCCAGCAGGTACAGTGAAATTGCCTGTGAACGAGAGATTCAGGGATGCGCCTGCTGTGTTGGCAAATGTCCCGTTGGCTGCGGAGAAGTTCAGGTCTGTGCCGAAATTGAATGCATTATTATTATTGGTATCATTGTAAATTAATGTTCCGTTTGTCGCTGAAGTGTTGCCGCCTGTTGCGTTGCCGCCAAGCGTGACATTGATGGCTGTTATGTTGAGATTCTCGCCTCCTGCCGTTATATTGAGCTGCAGGAATACAAATCCATCCCTGCTTGCGCCAATAAGGCCGGATGCAAGATTGGTTGCAGCTATTGTCACATTCCCGTAGATCTCTGCTGCTGTTGACGTCAGGGAATTGTTGCCTGTTGTTGTGATATTTCTCACACTTGATGACAAGCCTGTGGCTGAGACATTGTTCGCTGCCATTGCAAGCGTGATGGTGTTGCCCCCGATAGCACCGCCAGAGACATTGACTGCTACTATGAAGCAGGTGTTCTGGCCAGGAGCTATGGTGACGTTCGCAGTTGTGCTGGCTGTGCCGTTCAGCGCGGCTGTAGTTGTATTCACGCCAACGACAGCGCCCTGAGTAGAGCCGTCACAGCCTGTGTTGTTAAAGATCGTCAGGGCAGTGACATTGCCTGAGACAGATGTCAGGTTTAACGAGAAAACAGGGTTGTTCATGGATTCCCCTGTTGGGGTAAGATTTATCATGGCGAGGGCGTAATTTGTTGAGTTGATCTGGACAGTAGATGTGGCTTTGTCTGCAAATGCCATTGTGAGCGTGCCATACGTTGCTATGGTAGGAATAACAGAGACATTCTTTGTGCCGTTGCCGCCATTGCCCCTGACTATCAGGCGCAATGTGTTGTTGCCCGCTGTGCCAGGCGCAACCCAGTTGCTCACTGTTATGGTTGCATTCGGGTTTGTGGTGTTTCCTGGGTTGAGAATATTATTAGGACCTGTGCTGTTGCAGAAGATCAGGTCATTCGTTGTATCCAGTGTACGGTTCCATGTCACGCCCAGTATTGTCGGGCACGTGATGTTGCCTGCAATGCTGTCGTTCATGGCGCTGGTGTAATTAATCATGATCTCGGATATCCTGTCTCCTGCAAAGTCGCCTGCTGTGTTGTTGACAATAATAGTAAAGGTTGTCTGGCTGTTTATGGGCACAGTGGTAACAGAGAGATTGCCCACAGCTGACAATGGCCGCACAGTTGCGCTGCCTGCCGGGTCAATGGAGAACGTGCCCAGCACTGTCAGCGACTCTGCTGAAGAGTTGCCCACTGCCGTGATATTCGCAGCAGCAGCTATGTGGCCGTCTATTGCATTGAGTCCTGCAGCTGATTCATTGATATCGTAAACCAGGATCATGCCAATAACAGAGCCTGAAGGCACATTGAAGAGCGTTGTTCCTGTTGTGCCAAAGCGTGCAACATTGCCAGAGAGTGTCGCTGTCGCAACAACAGGCTCTCCCGCGTCAACCACAGAATTGTTATTTGTATCATTCATGAGCCTCGCTGATGTGACGTCTGTATTGGATGTCAGGTTCATGGTGACATTTATCTGCTGGATAGTCACTATCTCGCCTGTTGCTGTGTAATTCAATTTGAATATAGGAACACTGGTCTGGTTGGTATTCACGCGGGATGCTGTGAGGTTGAAGCCGTCAACAGAGAAATTGCCGAAAACCTTGACAAGGGAGGAGTTCACAGCAGATGCATGGGAAACGTTGCTGGCTGTGACTGTATTGTTTGAGACTCCTGATGTTGCTGTGATGTTCGTTATTGCCAGCGTGGATGTGAAGACATTGCCGCCGCCGGAGGCAGTTATATTGTAGAGTATGAGATAGCTCCTGTTTGTGTTTGCGGCTATTGTTTCATTTGCGCTGAGATTTACGAAGAAGATTGTCCCTGTCACGCTGCCTGTGGTATTTAATATTGTGTCAGTTCCCTGGCCGTCATAGGCGCCGTTTGTGTTGTTGTCGCGCGCTATCATAACACCATTGACAGATGTATTTCCATTGCCTGTTGTGTCCACGATGAGCCTTATGGATGTCATGTTCTCGCCCAGGGCTGTCAGATTGACCTGCAGCACTGACAGGTTTGTTGTTCCGATAACCACAGTGCTTGGGGCCCTGTTCGTGATGCCTGCAGTGAGGTTGCCCTGGATCTCCGCTGCTGTGGATGTAAGGCTGTTCGCGCCATAAGATGTGAAGTTTTCATTTGTTGTGTTGCCAAGGGCTGTCACATTGTTGCCTGCCAATGTTGTTGTCAGGGTGTCGCCGCCATTTGCAGTAGCGGAGATGTTGTATGCGAAGAGGTAGCAGTTTGTTGAGGCAGAAGCAACGGTCTCGTTGTACGTAGCGTTGCCCAGCCTCATGACAACTGTTCCTGTGGTTGTTGTTGTGTTTAACACGCGATCGCCGGAGTCAATAGTTCCGCCGCAATTGTTGTCCTTGTAAAGGATGACAGCGCCTATGTCGCCTGCTGCTGTGACTGTACTGTTAAAGGCGACATCTATATTCTTGATAGCTTCGCCTGTTGGCGTGATGTTAAGCATAGCTGTTGTGAAGTTTGCCACGCCTACTGGCGCTATAGTATTGCCGGATACAACCTTGTCTGCGAACTGGACGCTCACGTTGACGATGGTTGTCAGTGTAGCGTTTGTGTTCGTGCCGTAGGACGTCAGTGTCTCGTTGGACACGCCGCCTACTGCTGTGACATTTGTCGCTCCGATGGTTGTTGTGAAGACATTGCCTGCTGTGGCTGTGGGTGAGATGTTGTAGGCGATGAGGTACGTCCCTGTAGAGCCATTGCCTATTGTTTCGTTCCGGGTCAGGTTCACGAAGAAGATTGTCCCTGTCACGCTGGCTGTTGTGTTGAGCACAATGTCTGTTCCTGCTGTATAAGCTTGGTCGGTGTTGTTGTCCTGGATAATTTTCACATCCTGCAATGATGTGTTGCCATTGCCTGTTGTGTCCAGGGCAAGGCGGATGGATGTGAGATTCTCATTGTTTGCTGTGATGTTGAGCACGCCCACGATGTAGATGGCTGTTCCTGCAAGCTTAGACGCGACAGCCTTGTTGAAAAATGCGATGGAGACATTGCCCACTATTTCTGCTGCTACAGATGTCTGGCCATTTGCTCCATAAGATGTTATTGTCTGCGATGAGCTCGCGCCTGTTGCTGTCGCATTGTTTGCTGCGAGCAGTGTCGTTATTGTGTTGCCGCCTGCTGCGCCGCGCGTGATGTTGTAGGCAACAAAGTAACATCGCGTGGTTCCGGCTGGCACTGTCTCGTTGAATGTCGCGTTGCCCAGGCGGATAGCCTGCGTTGCTGTCGGAGCAGCTGATGTCGCGTTGATAAGCTTGTCTGCGCTTACGACATTGCTGCCGCTGTTGCAGTCTGTATCATTGTAAACCATCATGGAGCTGATGTCGTTGAGCTGCGTCGCAGATGTGTTGATGAACAGAGTAACAGAATTCATCTGCTCGCCCTGCGCTGTGAGGTTGATATGCAATGTCGTGAAATTCACTGCGCCGTTCTGGATCAGGGTGTTGCCTGCGACAACTGTATTGGTTGTGTTCAGAGAGAGGTTGCCGATGATTGTCACATTCGTCGCGGTTGCAGGGAATGTACCGCTTGTGTTTATCTGGCGCCCGGACTGGAAGCCTTCCATTGAGATATTGGCAGCAGCAGTGATAGTGCCTGTATATGTCCTGCCGCCTGTTGCTGCTGTGGAGATGTTAAGCACGACGCGCGTGATGTTGCTGCTGTTTGCAGGTATGATCCAGCCTGGTGCTGAGAATGTAATTGTGACATTGCCGCCTGCTGTACCCAGCCGCGTGCCGTTAGTAGCAATGTGGATCATCTGCGCTGAGCCGAGGGTTGTTGTTTCATTCCAGATCATGACAGACTGTATGTCTGCTTCCTGCACACTGCCTGAGAGATTGATGTTAATGGACGTGACATTGATCTGCTCGCCTGTTGCTGTGATGTTTATGCGCAGGACATCAACAAGGTTCCTGGAGATGGGCTGAGGGGAAGTAGAGTTGTCAATGATAGTTGTTGAGGCTGTGCCGAAAACTGTTACGTTCGGGTTGTTCAGAGTCTCTGTGTAGTTGCCGCCCGCGTTGCCTGTGGCAGTGAGCGCGAAGAGCTTGCGGCCGCCCGCGTTTATCGCAACCCAATTGGAGACATCTATTGTTGTTGAAGCGCCTGCAGCAAGGTTGGTCTGGCCTGCATCTGCGTAACATCCTATCCTGTCATTCGTGGTGTCAACGCTCTTCGTCCAGGCGCCGCCGATTGTGGGACAGGTGACATTGCCTGCGACTGTGTCATTGGTCCAGTTTGTGTAGCCAATGTAAATGCGGGATATCTCGTCTGTGCCGTTGTTAAATATCGTAAATCTGTAAGATTTCTGCGAGTTGATCTGCGCAAGCGTATCGTTGACAGTCATGTTGGCGCTGAGAGCAAGTACACTTACATCAACACTTGCATTAGCCTGCCCAGCTGTTGAATCTGTGGAATTAATGACAAAACTTTTTGTTCCTGCTGATGCAGGCGATGTTGTGCTTAGAACTGCAATAAATACCGCTGAAGTAGCAACGCTGGTTACTGAGGCATTATAGCAGCGCACCCCTCCGCCTGCAGGCAGATCCGCAAACCAAATAGAGCCGTTGACTGTCGGACAGTCGATTGTTGTGTTATCAGACGGAAGTGTCCAGCCTGCTGCTGTAAAGTTTATTGTCACATTTGTCAGGTTACCCCCTGACGGGGTGATGGTGAAGTTCAATGTCACGGACTGTGACTGGTCTGCAGTTGTTGGCGTAACTGTGGCTGTTATAGAATGTGTGGCAAATATAGGCACTGTGAAGAAAAGTATGACTGCGAGGACAAAAACAGCTGCCAAAACTAAGCCAGCTGTACCTTTCATGAGTCCGACAAAACCTTTTTTGTCAATCATCTTGCTCCGTCCGGCGGCTTATAATGATTTTTGGCTATCGTGGTATATATATGTTTAGTCATAATTTCTGCGATTTTTGTTTTTCTGCTGGCAGAGGGATATAGACGTTTGATCTCCCTACTTTCGCTTTTTTCAGCTTGCCCTGGTCTGCAAGGGCTTCCAGATAGCCCGCCGTAATCTCGCGGCGCATTTTCAGTTTTCTTGCTATCTCAGAAGTAGAGAGGATTTCCTCCTCGCGCAGAATGTCTATTATCTTTTTCTCAACCACGCTAACCTCAGGCATTACTTCTTCATTTGTCCCACAGTCTTTATATAGTTTCCATTACGGCTACATCACAACCATGGAGTGATGAAATGTGTTTCATATTGCCGCAATATGAAGGCATGAAACAGGGATACATGTATGTCCAGATACTTTAACCAGAAAAAGAGCCATGCAGCCAGAGCGCCTGATATATGCCGGGCTTTCTTGCCTGTGAAATAATTTTTTATTGCGTGGTTAATGCTAATACTCATGCCAATAGCCTTATCATCGTCCTCTATATGTTCTAGTGTGTTGAAGCTAAGAATGGCATCTACGCTGCTATTCTTCAATTATATTTTAAAGCAGATGCGGGTGTTTAGGCTTGAGAAATTAATAACTGGTTAATTTTATTCCATATTAAACATTTTAGAATCTGTGGTGCCTCAGTATCTGAATTATCTATGTAGCGTTGAATCCAATATGCATAAGTTTCCTGAGAATTTTTATAAGCTTCCTGCACCGACATCTTTAACAGCCTGAAATCCCAGAACTTTTGCCGAGCTGCACGAACGTGCATATACTATTTTAGATTTCAACAGTATAATATTTTGCACATCCAAAATTACTTCATTCTTATGACCGTGAACACTCAATTCCGTTCCGTGCCCATTAAGAAGGAGAATTTTCGGCTCGTTTTCTTTTAAGTAACTTATGAAATTGTTCTTAGTCAGGCGCTCATTTCTAAGGTCGAAGATTTTGATTCCTAACTTATTAGCAATAGCGATTATAGGTTTGCACCATTCAGACAAATAAAAATTCGTATCGTCATACTCAGAACGTGTAAGCAGTGTGCTATGCATACTAAATATCTTTTAGTGCCTTTAAATAAGTCAACTCAACTTCTACGAGAAGTTGGCCTAATTCTGTTTTATTTTGAATTTCTTTATACGCCATCTCCCATGTAATTTTTTGACCATCAATAATAACTATTGTAAATTTGCGTTCAGCGTCTGGTATTTTCGCATATAGTTTAAAAAATATTTCTGACATCATAAATACTCATTATCAATATTTGTTTGAACAAGAATTAGAAGATTTTATTTTTCTATCAAAGCAAAAGAAATATCAAGTGCAGTCGCATACCAGTAAAATGATAAAAAGGAAAAAGAAAAAGGGAAAAAAGTTCCCTTTGGTTACGCGTTT
>CAYJMB010000005.1:0-15802 GCA_964371455.1 uncultured archaeon
AAGCAGGAAGCCCCTTGCGACAGCTGGGGGTAGTTCACTTGCTTGTCATTAAAGTTAGAATTTAATTAACCAAAAAAATCTTTATATCACACCCTGCATAAAATCCCTTTATGGAAAAATACATCTGCCGTAAGCCAGGCCCAAAGTCCGTGCGCATAATACAGCGCGACCACAATGTCATCTCGCAGTGCGTGACGCGCGAGTATTCTTTTGTGTTCAAACAAGGCAAAGGCTGCTATGTATGGGATGTTGACGGCAGGAAATATCTGGACTTCGCCGCAGGCGTCGCAGTCATGAGCGTGGGCCACACAAATCCTGCTGTGATGAAAGCGATAGCTCAGCAGACAAAAAGAAGCGCGCACTGCGGCTTCGCAGATTTTTATGCAGAGTTGCCTGTGAAATTTGCAGAGACGCTTGTCTCTTTCCTGCCATCGCCACTCAGGCAGGTCTTCCTCTCAAATTCAGGCACAGAATCCATTGAGGCAGCATACAAGCTTGCGCGCTGGCACACAAACAAGAAGTATGTCATAGCCTTCAGGAACGCGTTCCATGGTCGTACCATGGGCTCTCTCAGCATGACTAATTCCAAGAAAGTCCAGCGCGAACGCTATGCACCGTTCCTCCCAGTCAGGCACGTGCCCTATCCTTATGCATACCAGATGAGAATGGAACCTGATGCATGTTCTGATTATTGTCTCAACATCCTAGAAAAACAAATGGAAAAACTAGACGGAAATTGTGCAGCACTGTTCTTAGAACCCATACAAGGCGAAGGCGGCTACATTGTCCCGCCAAAGAGTTTTGTGAAAGGCGTTCGCAAGCTCTGTACTGAACAGGGCATTCTGCTCTGCGATGACGAAGTCCAGGCCGGCTGCTTCCGCACAGGAAAGTTCCTTGCGATCAGCAATTTCGGCATAAAGCCTGACATTGTCTCTATGAGCAAGGCAATAGGCGGCGGCATCCCGCTGGGCGCCACTATATCAGGCAAAAAAATAATGGACTGGTCGCATGGCTCTCATGCAAATACGTTTGGCGGCAATCTGCTGGCATGCGCTGGGGGCATAGCGACACTGAATTTCATGCGAAAGAAGCGGCTGGGTGAACATGCAAAACGCCGTGGGAAAGAAATGCTCAAGCGACTGAACGAAATAAAAGAAAAATACGAAATCATTGGAGATGTAAGAGGCATTGGCCTGATGATAGGTATGGAAATTGTCCAGTCAAAGAGAACAAGAAAGCCTGCACCTGAATTGAAAAATACAATACTGTGCAAGGCAGCAGAAAAAGGTCTGGTCCTGCTTGGCGCTGGCAAAAGCGTTATAAGAATCTGCCCCCCATTAATTATTAGCCAGCAGCAGGCAGAAAGAGGATTAGATATATTAGAAGATGCAATCAAGGTTGTTAATAATAAGCATGAAAGATAATAAAAATGTATGCGATAGAAACCGCAGAAGCTATAGCGGAAATGTTGCAGTTATCAAGAAAGAGGCAAAACGATAAAGTTTAAAAAAGGTAGTCATATATGCCCGATATCGACATACAGGAGCCAGAAGTAAATATGTACCAGCCCGGCAAGTGCAACATCGGCAAGCACAACAGGCTGTTCAGGTTTTCCTACGGCTTCTTTTTCCTGGCGCTTTCCGCCTATCTCTGGATAGGGTTTTCTGTTCACAATTACGGTCCTGTTGCCAAGGCACTGCTCTTCATACCTCTCTATGCAGGTTTTCTTGGTCTCTATCAAGCCCTTTCCAGTTTCTGCGTCTATCACGCCAAGCGCAGGACATACGACATGCGGTGATATGCGAAGGCGATAAAATGACACATCCAAAAGGAAAAGTAGCGTACAATGAACATCATGCAGCTGACAAGCGGAGAGCAAAAATTATACATGCAGCTGCAATAGCCTCAGCTTTAATAGTTACAGCTATTTTTATTATGTTTTAATTAGCACCAAGTTTACTAATAATTATGAATGTAGCAGACTTTTTGGACAATCTGGTTAAAACTTCACCTGTAGTGTTTCCTGCTTTAGTTGTAGGCGGCTTGGTAACAATGGTCTCTGTCCATTATTACAGTATGCGCAAGCGAATGGGAGATCCATATTACAGAAAACGGGAAGAATTTTTGGAAAGCGCAAATACAGATTACCATCTGCTGAAACCAGAAGAATTCTGCAGCAAATATGATATTAGATGATTAGCCAAAAACAATCCTCGCATCAGCTACTTTCCCTATCTTCTCATTGACGATAAAAGGATTGACGTCCAGCTCTTCTATTTTTTTGTTTTTTGTCGGGATGTTTGAAACAGTGACCAAAGTTTTAATCAGAATGCCCTTGTTTACCGGCTTCTCATTCCGCGCGCCAAACAGGATCTTTCCGAATTTCAGTTCATTTATCATCTCTTCTGCATCTTCCTTTGTTATCGGGCATGCTCGGAATGTGATATCTTTGAGAACTTCAACATACTTCCCCCCAAGTCCGAAAGCAATGACATGACTGAATGTCGGATCCTTTTTGATGCCTATGATAACCTCCTTGCCCTGCAGAAATTCCTGCACGAGTATGCCTTCCATTTTTATCTTATTTTTTTTGGCAATGCCAACAAGACTATTGAAAGCCCCAAATAATTCGCCTTCATTTTTTACGATAACAACCCCGCCGATATCTGTTTTGTGCAGCGCTTGTTTTGATATTATTTTCAAGACAATCGGATAGCCAAGCTTTTTTGCCGCTGTGACAATTTCCTTTGAACCTTTGCATAAAAAACTCTTAGCCACTGGTACATAGCCGGACAAAAATTTCTCCGCCTGGTATTCTGCAAGAACTTTTTTCATGTGATATGTTTGGTGTTTATGATTTTTATAGCAATAAGTTTAGTCTATTTAGACGGCAGTCTTGGAAAAATATCCTCACCTAACTCTCTTCGTGTTTTTCCAGTGTAAACATTATACCAGTAACTGAGTCTATATTTTTCTGCGGCTTTTCTAAGAAGTTCTGTTCCTCTATCATACCATTCTTTTTTCCCCTGTGGCCATCCGAAAGAGGATCTGCTTATGCTGACATGATCTTTCGGTTCTCCAGTTTCAGCATCGTAAGTAAAAGAAGTATCAGATCGGGCAGCGCATATACTAGTACATACCAGGCTTTCAGGAATTCTATTCATGTCGATATAGCTCCCGCCTACCTTGATTTTGGGAAAAATTCGCAGCTCCAAAAAATATTTGTGTGTATTGCATTCGTACAACATCATTTTCTAGATAGAAGCCGTTATTATGCGGTTTATAAATTGCTTGTGGAGCATTGTCCAAAATTTAAGCTGATAGAAAAAATCTTTAAGTCGCCAAAACCCGAAAAGTAATCATGGATCTTGATAACTTCTTTTCTGCGCAGAGCATTGCGATTGTCGGTGTCTCCAAGGACCCGAAGAAAGTAGGACATGTCATATTCAGGAATTTTATAGACGGCGAGTTCAGGGGAAAGGTTTTTGTGGTCAATCCAAATGCCGACGAGATTTTGGGGCATAAAGCCTACAGATCTGTCCTAGAGATAAAGGAAGCTTTGGATCTTGTAATTGTTGCAGTACCAGCCGGAATCGTTCCCAGAGTCATTGATGAGTGCGGCAGGAAAAAAGTAAAACATGTTGTAATCGTCACTTCAGGTTTCAAGGAGGTAGGAAATTACACCCTTGACAAGAAGCTCCAGGCAGCGCTGAAGAAAAATAAAATTCTTGCTCTAGGTCCAAATTGTCTTGGCTCATTTGATGCCTACAGCAAGCTGGACTCTTTGTTCCTGCCGCGCTACCGTTTGCAAAGGCCTAAAGAGGGCAATATTTCTTTTGTCTGCCAGAGCGGCGCAGTTGGCTCCGCAATTCTTGACTACGCCACAGACAAAGGCTACAAGTTCTCCAAATTTGCGAGCTATGGCAATGCCATGAATATTGATGAATCTGATCTGCTCGAATACATGGGCAACGATCCGCACACAAAAGTCATCTGCCTTTATATTGAGGCAGTGAAAGACGGCAGGAAATTTATTGAAACTGCAAAGCGCGTGAGCAAGAAAAAGCCCATCATCGCCATCAAGGGCGGCAAGACAGAAGAGGGCAGCAAAGCTGCTTTATCGCACACAGGTTCGCTCGCCGGCTCTGCTGCTGTTTATTCTGCTGTCTTCAGACAGTGCAATATTATAGAAGCCTCTTCTCTCGGAGAAATGTTTGATATTGCAAAGATGTTTGAGATCTGCGCACTGCCCATGGGCCGACGTGTGCAGGTTATAACAAACGGAGGCGGCTACGGCATCCTCAGCACTGATGCTATTGTCAGCAGCGGCTTGAAGATGGCGCAGATGCCACAAGAAAGTATTAAAGAAATAAGGAAAGAGATGCCCATGAT
The DNA here is from genome assembly GCA_964371455.1 of uncultured archaeon. GTDB lineage: Archaea > Aenigmatarchaeota > Aenigmatarchaeia > GW2011-AR5 > GW2011-AR5 > JACQNX01. The sequence goes on from CAYJMB010000005.1 coordinate 4,393, forward strand.
TACTACAACCAACCCCATGGACCTCCTCGGCGATGCTACAACAGAGCGATATAAAGTTGCAATCAATGCCGCGCTGAAGGATTATGGTGTTGATATTCTTCTACTGATAGTTTTGTACCAGACACCATTGGTTAGTACAGACATTGTAGATGTTATCGTCGAGACCAATGATCTCTGTCGCAAGCCCATAGTCTGTATCTCCACAGGCGGTGAGTTCACAGAAACCCTGAAAAAGAGTTTAGAAAGCAATGGTGTGCCGTGCTACAATTTTCCCGAGGACGCTGTCCGTGCTATAGAAAAGTTTGTGCAGTATCATAAGAAATAGGATTGAGCATAGATGAAAAGCATTTGGCATTTCTTTCCATATATCCGAATACAGAAGGCTTCACTGTTGGCTAATCTTTTCTTCTTTTTGCCGTTGTCCAGACATGGGCTACAGGAAACTGCGCACAGTTAAAAGGAAGAAAACAGGGGATATCGAAGTTAACATCAGTTTTTATATAGGCGCCGCGCATAATTCTTAGCAGGTAATTGTTATGGCAGACCTCATGGAGTTCTACGGCACAGAATGTTCGCACTGCAAGGACATGGAACCTCTTATTGAGCGCCTTCAGGAAGAGACAGGCCTCAAGATTGATCGCTTCGAGGTCTGGCACAATGCAAAGAACGCAGAGCTCATGCAGAAATTTGACAAGAACTACTGCGGCGGAGTGCCGTTCTTCTTCAACAAGAAAACAGGCAAATGGATCTGCGGATCCGCGACCTATGAGAAGCTGAAGGCATGGGCCATGGGGAAGTAATCAGCGTTTGCCTAAAACATATTTTGTTTCTAGAACTTCAAATTCTTTCGTCTGACGAGTCTGTATTTCTGAGGTTTTGTGTTTGACACACTTTTTATTATCCTGCGTGCCTCAAGATCAAGCTTCACAGTTTCCATATACCATGGCACAGAACCCTTAAATTTTCCTTTCAATTTCGCAACCACACAATTCAGTTAGCTCTGTGTGAGTCGCATCTCTTTTACTAGTGCAAAACCTTTATTTATCGTTCTGCTCTAATTAGAATTATGCCACGCCAGTCTATGAATTTTAACATAGAAATCATGAGCATTCTTGATGCGAATGGCAAAGCCGATGAAAATCTCATGCCAGGTCTCTCAAAGCACGAAATAAAATCCATGTACGAGGCCATGGTGCTTGCTCGCATCCTAGACGACCGCATCTTAAAACTGCAGCGCGAGGGTCGTTGCGGAACTTACGCGTCTTCCCTCGGGCAGGAAGCAACGCAGGTTGGTTCATCTTTTGCCTTGAGAGACGAGGACTGGATGTTCCCATACTTCCGCGAGGCTGGTGCGCATATTGTAAGGAAATTCCCGCTGGCAAATTACATGCTCTACTGGATGGGCGACGAGCGTGGCATGAAGATTCCTGAGAATATAAACAACTTCACGATCTGCATCCCTGTCTCCACGCAGGTGCTGCACGCCGTGGGCGCAGCATTTGCCATGAAGCACAAGAAAAAATCCAGCGCCGTCCTTGTATACCTAGGCGATGGCGCCACTAGCAAAGGCGATTTTCATGAAGGCATGAACTTCGCCGGCGTCTTTAATCTCCCTCTTGTTTTTGTGTGCCAGAATAATCAGTATGCCATCTCTGTCCCTGTGGAGCGACAGACAGCAGCCAGGACATTAGCACAGAAGGCAATTGCTTACAGCTTTCCTGGCATTAAGGTTGACGGCAATGATATATTTGCTGTTTTCGCTGCAGCAAAAGCAGCGCTAGAAAAAGCGCGTTCAGGTCAAGGCCCAACATTCATAGAATGCTTTACCTATCGCATAGGAGACCACACAACAAGCGACGACGCATCGCGCTATCGCACAGCGCAGGAGCTTGAAGAATGGAAAAGAAAAGATCCTATTGAAAGATTGAAAAAGTACATGGAGTCAAAAGGCCTGTGGAATGCGGATTATGAGAGTGTGATAAGACACGATTGCGAAGAAAGAGTCGAGCAGGCTGTGAAAGAGGCAGAGTCTACGCCGCAACAAACAGTAGAAGATATGTTCTCATATACGTATGCAAAGATGCCTTTGTCCTTGCAGGAACAGTTAGAAGAGGCAAAAGGACACTAGAAAATATAACACGAATTTCAGGTGATATCATGCGCCTAACAGACGATGAGATCCAGCTTGAACTGCAAACCATGCGTGGCTGGCAGTTGGACGGCAAGCAGATAAAGAGAACAATACACTTTGATGATTTTACGTCTGCAATTAGTTTTGTGAACAAGATTGCAGCAGAAGCGGAAAACATGAAGCACCATCCGGACATCATCATCAAATACAATGAAGTGACTTTTGTCCTAACAACGCACAGCGAGCATGGCCTGACAGAAAAGGATTTCGCCCTCGCAAAGCGCATAGACGAGATTTTAGGGAGATAAAGAATGAAAGGCGAAATAATGAAATTTAAAGCCGCAGACGGACTGGAGACGCTTGGATTTTTAGCAGTACCTAATAAGAAAACAAAAAAAGCCATAATTCATGTGCACGGTATGCAGGACCACTTGTGGAGCCCGGAATTTTTAGAGCAGATTGCACGAGCAGCCGTAAAGAATAATTTTGCGTTCTTCACATGCCAGAAAAGTACTTATTACATGCAAAAAACAAAAGATCATTCTGTAAAAGGACTTGTTCTCATTGCGCCTGCGGGTATGCGGCTGCCTATTCTGGCAATTTTTGGTTCAAAAGAAAAATACCTGTCTGTCAGCCCGGAAATGGCTTTGAAAATGCTTCAATCCGCATCTGCCAGTTGCACTACTGCTCTTATCAGTCACGCAAATCATAATTTCAAAGGTCATGAAAAACAGCTAACTACTGAAATAGATAGCTGGCTGGAAAAATTGAAAATATGAGGAGAGTCTAATGACAACAATGAACATGGTGCAGGCAATCAACCTCGCACTGCACCAGGAAATGGAGACAGATCCTGATGTTGTTGTGCTCGGCGAAGACGTCGGCGTGGATGGCGGAGTCTTTCGCGTGACTGAGGGGCTGTACAAAAAATTTCCAGATAGAGTTATCGACACACCATTAGCTGAATCTGCTATAGTAGGCACATCTATTGGAATGGCTGTCATGGGACTTAAGCCCGTGGCAGAAATACAGTTTGATGGCTTCTTGCCGCCTGCATTTGACCAGCTCCTCAATCATGCATCGCGCATACGCAACAGGTCAAGGGGAAGGTTTCATGTCCCGCTTGTTGTGAGGGTCCCGTGTTCAGGCGGCATCAAAGCACTGGAGCATCATTCAGACAGCCCAGAAGCCTACTATTGTCACATGCCTGGCATGAAAGTTGTCATGCCGTCACGTCCTTACAATGCCAAAGGCCTTCTCGTCTCTGCAATTCGTGACCCGGATCCTGTCATCTTTTTTGAACCCAAGCGTGTCTATCGTGCAATCAAGGAAGAGGTGCCGGAAGAAGCGTACACAATCCCGCTGGAGCATGCAGAAGTTGTGCAGGAAGGAAATGACATCACAGTTATCTCATGGGGAGCTATGATGAAAACTGTGAGAGAAGCTGTTTCAGGCATAACTGCCAGCATAGAGATAATCGACCTGCAGACACTCTCGCCACTGGACGAAGACACGGTAATCAAGTCAGTTAAAAAAACAGGCCGTGCTGTCATCGTGCAGGAAGCACCCAAGACTTGCAGCCTTTCTGCAGAGATCTCTGCTGTGATAAACGAAAAAGCACTGCTGAGTCTTGAAGCACCTGTTGTTAGGGTTACAGGCTGGGACATCGTCCTGCCACTGCCGAAGCTGGAAAAATATTATTATCCCGATGCAGCACGTGTCAGGAAAAGTATAGAAAAGGTCTTGAACTTTTGATTCCTAAGAGTTCTTATGAAAAGAAAATATTACCAGATAATTGTCGCTGTTTTAATTTTTATCACGGTTGTTTTGTTTGTTTCTATGTCTGCTGTCAATATAGACATTGTTACAGAAAACGCGCCAGAGAATATAAAAATTCCAGAGCTGCCAGGCATTGATTCACACGCATGATGATTCAGGCGTGCTGCACATGGAGCAGCGCAATCCTACAAATGAAACACTGAAGCTGGGCTATTTTTTTCATAATGTATGGAACAAAACACTGAACTCCACATGCATATTTGAGTATTGCGCCAACGCAACGCACGAGCTCAAGATGTGGGTGAATGGCAAGACCGAAGATGGCTTTGACGACTTTATAATGCACGACGGCGGCATCATTATTATTGTTTACACAAAATACTATGCGCTGGTCGCGCAGTTCTGATTATGATGGTGTCAAGCCATTGCAGCCTCACCTGCAGATATTTATTTACAGGAACTAATTATAATTATGACAGATTTTTCCCAACAGATAAGAGACATTTTGATGACATTCCCATCTGTAGTGGAAAAGCCCAACATGTTTGGGACAAAACTTGCCTATTTTTTCCGCGAAAGGGAATTTGCACATTTTCACAGTGAGAATCAGCTGGACATTCATCTCTCAAAGAACGAGGCAGACGAGGTTGCTGCGCAGGCCATTGAGAACCCCTTTTCCTCCCATTGGATACTGTTCAACATCACATCGCCCGAGGATGCAAGAAAAGCGCTTCTACTCCTCAAAAAAGCATACGAAAAAGTGGTATGAAATATGGCTACTGATTTTAAGTTCCCCGATGTTGGCGAGGGCATAACAGAGGGCGAGATTGTAAAATGGCATGTAAACGTAGGCGATGTTGTAAAGGAGCACGATGTCATTGCCGAGATAGAGACAGACAAGGCGATTGTGCAGATCCCGTCCCCTGTTGCCGGTACAATTTTAAAGTTGAACAAGAAAGAAGGCGAGACAATACAGGTCGGCGAGACTCTAGCAGTCATAGGAGACAAGAATGAGATTGTGGAAGAAGAGAAGAAAAAAGATGCTGGTGCTGTCGTTGGCGAACTGCCTGAGGCTGAAGAAGTTTTGGAATCAAAGCCAAAGGAATCTGTAGCAGCTCTAGAACAAGTATCCGTACTCGCATCTCCTGCCGTGCGCACACTTGCAAAAGAGCTGGATGTTGATTTAACCAAGTTGCAGGGAACAGGACATGACAACAGAATTACTGAAGATGATGTAAAGAGGGCTGCAGGCAGACCAGAAGCAAAAATAGAAATGCCCACAGCAGCACCAACAGTCATAAGAAAATACGACATGTTCGGCTACGTGGAGCGCGTGCCTTTGAAAGGCGTGCGCAAAGCCACTGCAAAGCACATGGTACAATCTATCTACACTGCAACGCATGTCACACACATGGACGAGGCAGACGTTACAGACCTCTTCTTCATCCGCGAAAAAGAAAAAGTGGAAATGCGGAAGAAGAACATACACCTCACATTCCTGCCGTTCATTATAAAGGCCGTGATACAGGCACTGAAAGAGCACCCTTATCTCAATGCATCTCTTGATGGCAAGACAGAGGAAATAGTAATGAAGAAATACTACAACATCGGCGTTGCAGTTGACATAGAAGGCGGCCTTCTGGTCCCAGTAGTCAAAGAAGCGGAAAAGAAAACAATTGCAGAACTTGCAAAAGAAATACAAGATCTTGCAGACAAAACAAAGAGCAGGACTATAGATCTTATGGACATGAAAGGCGGGACATTTACCATCACGAACGTCGGTTCTATCGGAGGAATATTTGCAACACCGATTATAAATTACCCAGAAGTCGCAATCCTGGCAACAGGACGGATTATGGACAAGCCTCTTGCCATAGATGGCAAAGTTGCTGTAAGAAAAGTTTTGCCGCTCTCTTTGTCTTTTGACCACCGCGTAGTAGACGGCGCAGAGGCAGCGAGATTCGTGAGCAGGCTGATAGAGCTGCTGGAGGATCCGGAGAGATTGATGATTGAGTGATTAACGTAGGAGGTTTATTTACCTCGTTGCTCATCAAATTTCTTAACTGGCAATATTTTAGCGCAACCAATTCAATAACATGATCAAATGTAAAATGTTTCTCGCCTTTGTACTCTGCCTTGCCCACAGCGGCTTGAATTTCTCTTGCCTCTGGATCTAAAAATATTTGTCTCTCAAGATCTACAGGCTTCCTTAACATATCCTCTACAATTTGAAGATGGATTTGCAGGGTCTCTTATAAACACCGACAGATAATAGAAATTCGGCTCTGAGCATAGTTCTATTTTGCTATATTCATACTACGCTTATAACCAAAATGCTCTTAAATTTACTCCGCAGAATCCGCCATTCTTTTGAACTTATGATCCGGGACTTGCAGCCAGAGACAGTAAGGTTGTCTTTCTTTGAGCGGTCCTGCAAGTTCTTCACCGGGAATTATTTGTACTAAGTCCTTCTCAAGTGTAAATGTAGGAGTTCTCCAGTTTAGCCATTCTTTTGTATTGTACTTAGTCGCATGAAGGCTCTGTGCGTCTGCCATTAGTCGTGGATCAAGTTGTATGTTATCTACAGGATAAGGGGCATGATCACTTTCCATCACATGTCGCGCTATAGAGGAGCATACGAATTTCTTTATGGTTTGTGTAGTCAGGTCGGATCTCTCATACCAAAGACTATCCTTGATACGAGATAATGCAGGAATATTTTTTAGTGCTGAATATTCTGTATATCGTCTACCATTAATTTCCCTGTAGCCAAGTCTTATATTTCTTTTCATCAACTCCACATCATAGGGATTTATAATAACAATTCCGTGAAAAACAGCGCTTTTAATTCCCCAGAACATAGCATGGCTGGCAACAACCTTATTGTCGAAGTTTATAGTCGAAGCGTCATTATCCACCTCAATATTGTGCAACCCAAGCTCATCTAATGCACCTGCTACGCGCTCTGCATAATATGCTCTCATTTTTTCAGTCTGAAGTTCTCCGAAAATTTCATTAGGATTTGGCACTATCACAGAATATGCAAGTGTATTAAGTCCTACCTGGACATGCGTCCCTCCTGTCATCCGTCTCGCGTATTCTAAATTTCCATTTAAAAGAATATCCGTCTGCTGTGCATAGCCGTATACAACAGCATCTCTTGGAAAGCTGTAAAAACGCAGAAATGCACGACTCTCTTTTGAAGCTCGGTGATAAAGGGCTTCCTCAATTGCGAGGTTCAGGCCTGCATCAAATGTATGATGTCCAAGATATGTGTAATCGTACATTATCATCCCTTGAGAGCAAAAGTTTATATCTATCTCTTCCTCAAAAACCTTTCCATCCTGTCCATTGCCTTTGCGATCAGGCGGTAGTCAGTAGCGTAGCTGCACCTCACATAACCCTCGCCGAAGCGCCCGAATTCCGAGCCAGGCATAACAGCAACTTTTATTTTCTTTATGAGATTGCGCGAAAAATGCATGCTGTTTTTGTCAAAGCGTTTTATGTTAGAGAACGTGTAAAAAGCCCCTTCTGGCTTCTTTGTCGCCAACCCGATTTCATTTAGTCTTTTATAAACGAGATTTCTTCGTCTTCTGTATTCTTTAACCATTGCGCGGGTGTATGCATTGCCCATTTTTAATGCCTTTATTCCTAACATCTGCGAAATAGTCGGAGCACTGATTGTTGAGTACGGCTGCATCTTTGTCATGGCCTTTATTATCTCTTCAGGACCGCAAGCATAGCCGACCCTGTATCCGCACATCGCATAGCTCTTAGAGAATGTCTGCAGTGTAATGACATAATCCTGCATGCCATTCAGCGAGCCGATAGATACGTGCTTCTTGTCATAAATAATTTTCTCATAAGCCTCGTCGCTGAAGATATAAAAGTCAAACTCCACAGCAACATCAGCAATTTCTTCCAGCGTCTTTTTCGAGATAACATTTCCTGTAGGATTTGATGGCGTGTTGATAATAAGCGCTCCTGTCTTTTTCCTGTCTGCAACTTTTTTCAGGTCATCTGCATCCAGTTCCCAGTTGTTGCTCTCCTTGAGCGGCACGACAATAGGTTGTGCTGTAAACATCTCTGCTGTTGGCAGGTATCCGAGAAAAGAAGGGCTAGGTATTATGACCTGCTCTGCGACATCAAGAGAGGCTGCAATGCCAAGGAGCAACGCTTCCTGGCTGCCTGTTGTGACTATAATATTTTCTGAACTGCATTTTATCTTGTTCTCTTTCCTGAGCTTTTTTGCAATAGCTTCTTTCAGTTCATGCCTGCCTCCCGGAGGCGAATAATGATTGCATTTGTCTGCTATCTTTTTTGTATAGGCAACGATCTGTGGCGGTGCAGGAAAATCAGGCTCTCCTGGCCCAAGAGAAATAATTTCTTTGTGCTCTGCAGCAATTTCCAGCAGCTGCCCGATAACAGCATCTGGCAGCTCCAGCTCCCTTTCAGAGATATGTTTCATATAATTAATTTGCAGTTCCTTTTATAAGAAGAAGCTTCATATGACTGGTATATTTTCAAAGACGCATGGCATCCAGTCAAAAAGATTTTCTATGACTATCCTTATAGGGTTTATCCTGATAAATGCCGACGATAATTGGCGGGTCGGCACTATGCCAAACACAAAATTAAAGACGGTCTTGTAGTCGATTACATTCTTGGCAGAGCCGAGATAAAGTTCTAAAAATTACCTCTTCTTCGCCTTGTAAAAAACATCGCCTTCAACAATCACATCCTTGATTTCCGGGTGCTCCGGCAGGAACTTGTTTTTGAAATAGTCGCAGCTGGGCGCAATCTTGTAATTATGCTGCTTTGCGAATTCCACAGCAGCCTTACAGAGCTCTGCAGTGATGCCCTGCCCCCTGTGTGCTTCATGTACAAAGATTTCTATGACATCCATCACGCCATTGATGAGCTTGTAGACAAGATAGGAGTCATGGCCATCAATCACTACATAGAACCTTCCGGGTTCTCTTTTGATTTTCAGTTCCATAAGAATCAAAACCTCTTTCTACAGAATTCTTTTAAGCTTATGTTCTCTAACTATAGTCATCGACCCTGCGCATGAATCTACACTCATAGTAACAAAAGAAGCTGAGAAAATTGGGACCACAATAAGGTTCATCCTGAACACGCACGGCCACTGGGACCATATAGCAGACAACCAGACTAGCTGCCTTTTGAAATCAATCCCACAATTCCTGCCTACTACATCCGGGAAGGCAGCACGATTGTTGTCGGTTCATTGAAATTCCATGTTCTCCACACGCCAGGCCATACTCCAGGCAGCATCTGCCTCTACGAAGAAAAAGAAAAAGTTCTATTCACAGGCGACACGCTGTTCAAAGGCACATATGGGCGCACAGATTTTTCACGAGGCTCCGAAAAAGACATGTTTTTGTCGCTGAAGAAGCTCGCAAAACTGCCTGAAGATGTCGTTGTGTACCCAGGCCACGGGGCGCCTACAACTATGGGGGAGGAAAAGAAGTGGATCAACAAGATAAAGTGAAAAATAATCAAGACTAAAGTTGAGAAAGTCACAGTAGACCATAAAACTCCTTATTTGCAGCAGTGGACTTTGCACACTGTGGAAATTCCAGAAAACCAGGCTGATAAAATTGCAGAAGAGATTAGTCGCTCATTGAATTCCACTCATAACGACTGGTATGCCGATTTCAAGAATAGAGCAATATGCCAAAGTTGTGAAATATGGATTATTGCTAGGTATTCCTGATTACCAGCTCGATTTTTCACCAGATATTAAAGAATGGAAGAGATGACGAATTTTAATCATACTTCTCCAATTTTATTTTCTCTGCAGGCACACCCAGCTCAAGAAGCGCTTTCTGAGAGGACTCGCACATCGCAGGCGGGCCGCAGGCATAGAAGAGCTTGTTGTCAAAGATTTGGATTACCTCGCGGATCATCTCTTTGTCAATGCGCCGCGCATAGCCGTTCCACTGGGGGTTTGTATTCCTTGTAAGAGCGTGGACCACCCTGACATTTCCGTTGTTGTTAATATCGTCAAGTTCTTTCTGAAAAATTATGAAATCTCTTGTCTTTGAACTGAATATAAGAGTGATATCAATATCCAGCCGCTTCTCCAAAATATAGCGCCACATGCTCCTGAAAGGCGCTATCCCGCTGCCTGCGGCTATGAATACGACCTGATTTGCTGTCTCGTCTAGCGTGAAAACGCCATAAGGGCCCTTGATTTTGTAGACATCCCCGACTTTTGCCCCGTCGCAGAGAAAAGAGGACATCACGCCGTCAGGAAATTTCTTTACTGTGAGATCCATGATATCCTTTTCCAGAGGGCTTGATGCAATGGAGAGCGGCCTTGTGGTTATACCTGCGCCAGGAATGTCGACAGTGAGCATGACGAACTGGCCAGGAAGAAAAGGAAGATCTTTGCCTTTCATGTCGAAGCGGAAGGTCTTGGTCTCAGGTGTTTCTGTAATTATTTCACTGAGCTCAACGTCATATTCGTAAATCTTCAATGTCATGTCTAAATGTCACATAGAAATCGTTATAAGTGTTTTGTTGAATTCAGATCTTGGTTTCCTTCCCTTTTTCGTTGTACTTCGCAAGTATCTGCTGCTGGACGGCATTGAAAGCATCTTCTATGTCCATGCCAAGCTGGTTAGCCAGCCTGCATAACGCGAAAAATAGATCGCCAATACCGTCAATGAAAATCTCCTTCTTTTCCTCAATAAATTTTATCCGTTCTTCCTCGCTTTTGTACCGCAAATGCTTGGACATCTCTATTAGCTCTTCATGCAGATGGTCAAATTTGTCCACATTCGGTGCATCGCTCCACCCATTGCGTTCTGCAAATTGTCTCACAAGGCGCTGCGCCTCTCTCATCGTTGTAATTTCTCCCATAGTTACCCCTTCCACACTTTTTCCTTCACCCCTTGCCGCGCATTCTCAAGCCTCGCGAGAAGGAAAAGTAAATATGAAAGCCTGTTAAGGTAGGCAAGTATCTGGTCATTGATGCTCTCCTGGTCTTTCAGCGAAACGATGCGCCTTTCAGTCCTGCGGCAGACAGCCCTGCACACATGAAGCAGCGACGCGGCGCGTGTTCCTCCCGGGAGAATAAAATTTTTCAGCTCGTCCAGCTTTTTGTCTGCTGCTTTTATTATGCCTTCCAGCTCTCTGTTCCTCTCTGCGTCAACTCTCTTGATCTTGTTGTAGAGCGGCGTTGCAAGGTCTGTGCCGATCGCAAACAAATCCTCCTGAACGCCTTCTAAAATTTCCTTCACTTCGTTGTCCTGTGTTTCTGCTATAGCCACGCCTATGAGGGAGTTAAGCTCATCCACAGTCCCGTAGGCCTCTACACGCAGGGAGTTCTTCCTGACCTGTGTCCCAAGATGAAGCGTCGTCTCCCCTTTGTCGCCGATCCACTTTTTCTCAACCATACTCACACGCTTCTAAGAGTCTCTTCGTTAATAATTCTTTTATCCACAAGCTCCTTTGCAAACCTGTCAAATT
>CAYJMB010000005.1:15902-23010 GCA_964371455.1 uncultured archaeon
AAAAATCATGCTTTGGGGTTAAAAATCGTTCAGAAAATGTGCAGTAGGCTTAAAGGGAGCACTTGCCCCAGCCGCAGGATGTGCAGCTAAGGCATCCTTCTTTGAATTCCAGGTCGCTTTCGCATTCGGGACATGTCTTCTGATTTTTGGCTGATTCTATCACCCCGGTTGTCGTGACTAGAATCTTCTGGACAGCCTCCTCTTCCGCAGCGTCTTCCTTCTTCTTGTTAAGGTTCAGGATTTGGAATTTTCTGCTGTTGTTTCTGTATACTGTGCAGCCTTTGCACCCAAGGCTCCATGCTAAAATATACCCTTGCAGTACGTCTTCTTTTGTAGCATCCTCAGGGAAATTTATTGTCTTGGATATTGCATTATCGCAGTATTTCTGGAAGGCAGTCTGCATGCGCGTATGCTCTTCTGATGTTATGTCCATAGAAGTTACGAACACGCGTTTAATGCTCTCAGGTATACCCTCTACATTTTGGAGAGTTCCCTCTTCAAATATTTGCCTCATTATCTCCGGAGTCGCAAGTCCAAGAGCCTCAAGTTCACTCTTTAGGTGTTTGTTCATATAATAGAGTTCAGTGCTTCCACCAAGAATTCCCTGATAGTGATATGCCAGAGCAAAGTAAGGCTCAACTCCTCCTGAAACATCGAAGATCATGGATATTGTTCCAGTAGGTGCTATGTTCGTGAGCGCAGCATTTCTATGCTTAATGCCTTTTTCTCCATAGATGCTTTTGTCCCAGTTAGGGAAATTTTGTTTCTCTTCAGCTAATTGGACAGACATTTCATGCGCCGCATCCTGGATGCATTTCATTACTTTCTCGGCCGTCTTGAATCCTTCTTCGGAGTTGTAGGGAATATGCAATTTGTAAAGCATATCAGCAAAACCCATAATGCCGAGGCCGATTCTTCTATTGTTTCTGATTGCTATGTTTATTTTTTCCACAGGCGCAGAAGTCAGGTCAATGACATTGTCTAGCATGCGTACAGCAAATTTTGTAACATACCGCAGTCTGTCATAGTCCACTTTTCTATCAATAGCGAATTTTTCAAGGTTTATTGAGCCTAGATTACATACGTCTCCGTCATGAAGAAATTGCTCCCCACATGGGTTGCACGCTTCAATTCTACCAAGTCCTGGAAGCGGATTGGTTTCATTGACTCTGTCCAAGAAAACGCACCCGGGTTCCCCTGTCTTCCATGCCGACGAAATTATCTCCTGGAACAATTCTCTTGCTGTCATAGTTTCTTCCTTTATATCAATAACGGTATGTCCGTCTCTATAGATTCTTCTAGGCTTCATCTTTTCTCCTTTCCACTCGCATAGCCAAGGAGATGGATCATTGTCGCGTACTTTTTCCATGAATTCGTTTGTGAGGCCGACAGATACATTAAAATTCTTTATTTCACCCTCAATATCCTTGCAGTGAATAAATTCGAGTATATCAGGATGATCAACACGCATCACAGCCATATTGGCACCATGCCTATTTTGTTGCTTAATCACACCAAATGCGTCATTGTAAACGTGCAGAAATGAGACTGGACCTGATGCAACGCCTCGTGATCTCTTTGCGACTGTGCCCGCGGGTCTGAGTAAATGAAACGGAAAGCCGAGACCGCAACCAGCCTGCTGTAGTATTGCTGCTTCCTTGAGCGTGTTGAATATTCCGTCCATGCTGTCTTCCATGTGCAGCACTACACAGTTTGGAACAATAGGTGTTGGTGCTCCTGCATTGCTTAGAGTTCTTCCTGCCGGAGTGAATTCGAAGTTTTTCATTATTTCCAGGAATTCACTTTTGATTTTTTCTATTTCTTCACCGCTTTTCCCGTATGTAGCTTCTATTCCTGCAAGTGTGCTTGCAACCCTGTAAAACATTTCTTCAGGCGATTCTAGTACTTTACCATCTCTGTCATGTACTAAGTATCTCTTTGCAATTACCTGCAGCGCATTTGTGCTGAAAGGGAGTTTTGTTGTTTTTCCGTTTAGTATCTTTTTTTGCTGCTCCCGAATCTGCGCTCTTTCATTTCTGTAAAGTATGTAGTGCTTCGCAGTTTTTGCATGACCGTTTTCAATCAGAGCCTTTTCCACAATGTCCTGTATGTCCTCGATATTGGGAATAGCTCCTAGAGGCATGTTTTTTTCCAGTATTTCAACAACCTCGTCTGCAAGCTTTTCTGCCAGCACACGGTCATCGCCGCCCACAGATTCTGCAGCCTTGAAAATAGCATTTACGATCTTTGTCCTGTCAAAAGGGACAATGCGACCGTCCCTCTTTCTCACCTGTATTATCTTCATTATTTTTGCTATCATCGGATTACCTCCTGCTTTTTATCATGGAAAGATGCATGCATCAGTCCAGAAATGTGAACAAAGTCTTGCTTGTTGATAACCTTTGCATAGTAGAAATAAAGCGGTTTTGTGATGATTTCAAGGAAGGAGAAGTAGGATATTATCAGGAAGATAGACAAAAAAGAAGGCAGCGTATACATTTTTTCCTTTGCCTGTTTTGTCAATAACAAAAAGCCATTTACAATTTTTTTCATCACACAATCATCTCCTGAGAAGCCTGATCTCCTTTTCCAGGGTCTTGATGTCATCAAATTCCCTGTAGACGCTGGCAAATCGTATGTAGGCAATATGATCTATCTTCTTCAGCGCCCTCATCACCATCTCGCCGATATCCTTGCTTGTGACCTCATCCTCTTCGCGTATGGCATTCTCTATCTTGTCCACAGCATTCTCAATAACATCTTTTGGTATTGGCCTTTTTCCGCATGCTATCGTAATCCCTTTCATCAGCTTGTCCCTGTTATACGGTTCCCTGCGCCCGTCCTTCTTTACAACCATTGTCGTGACCTCAGGCCTTTCGTAAGTAGTAAAGCGGCGTTCACATTTCTCGCACTCCCTGCGCCTGCGCAAAGAGTCTTCGCTCTCTCGCGTGTCTATGACCTTTGTTTCTGCCTGACAGAAGGGACATCTTACCATTTTTATCCTCTCCAGAATGTTGAAGCATGTGTCATAGTGTTAATTGTTAGCACCGACCAGTATTTTAGGTAGCCTTGCCTAGTTAGTATCATTCCAGAAAACTAACCACCAAACAGTAACATAGATATACAATATATTGTGTGTTACTGAACCCTACATACTATATATTGTATGTCATATATAAACGTTTCTCTTGTGCAAAATAGAATTTCTTGCAGCTATGCAAAAATTTTTCATGCAGTTTTTCGCAGCAGGCAGGCAGCAGATTCGCATTTATACGGCACATTGGGCGCGAAGATCACAATGCTTTCCTGATATATCAGACAATGGGATAAGGGCTTGACGACTCCTTCACGACATTGAGAATGAGGTTTGTGGACGTCCTTTCCACCCACTCGTCCGCCATGAGCTTCTTCACGAATGCGTCTAATTCTGCCGTGTTCTTGAACCTCGCTATCATTGCCGAGTCAAACTCGCCTGTCACGTCGAAGACGCTGCAGACATTGGGGTGATGGGCGTACTTGTTCTCGACATGGCGCACATGGCCTCCGACCATGCGCATGTTTATGAGCACGACAATGTCATAGCCAAATTGCTTCGTGTCCACGGCAGGCACGAATTTCTTTATCGCGCCGTTCTTCTCCATGTTCTTTATCCTGTTATGCACCGTCCCCACAGTTACGCGGAGCTGTTCCGCTATCTTCCTGTACTTGACGTTGCCGTCCTTTAGCAGGACGTTCACTATTTTCCTGTCCGTGCTGTCCGGATTCATATAACCACCAGGAATTAAAATTTGTTTAATTTTTTTGCTAAAAACATTAGAAAATTAAAAAATTTAAAGCAATTCAGGAAGGAATTTTAAGTACTGCTGCCGGCATATTATAAGACTTGAAGTGTGGTCACAGTGGTCTTGGATATCGTCAGCCAGGCGGAGAAGGATGACGTGAAATTCGTCAACCTGCAGTTCACGGATATCTGCGGGAACATCAAGTCGACTACTATTCCTGTTGAAAGGCTGGCCGAATCCCTGGAGAAGGGAACATGGTTCGACGGCTCTTCCATAGAGGGGTTTGCGCGCATCCACGAGAGCGACATGTTCCTGAAGCCGGATCCCGGGACTTATGCGGTCCTTCCGTGGGAGCCGCAGCAGAGAAGGGTCGCTAGGCTGATCTGCGATGTGTACACGCCCGGCAGCAAGCCGTTCGAGGGGGACCCGCGCCACATCCTCAAGCGCGCCGCGGAGGAGGCGGCAAAGATGGGCTTCATTTACAACGTCGGCCCTGAGCTCGAGTTCTTCCTGTTCAAATTCAACGGCGGGGCGAGGGCAGAGCCTGTGCCTCATGACGTGGGCAGCTATTTCGACCACGCGCCGCGCGACCTCGCCACGCAGGTGAGGAGGGAGATAATTTTTGCGCTGGAGAGCCTCGGACTCGAGGTGGAGATGAGCCATCACGAGGTTGCCATAGGCCAGCATGAGATAGATTTCAAGTACGACGATGCGCTGAGAACAGCGGACAACGCAATAACATTCAAGCACGCCGTGAAGGCGATCGCGCACGCGCACGGCCTTCATGCCACGTTCATGCCCAAGCCCATGTTCGGCCACAACGGCAGCGGCATGCATGTGCACCAGAGCCTGTTCATGGGCGGGGAGAATGTGTTCTTCGATCCCGGCGACAAGTACAAGCTTTCGGAAACAGCGCGCCACTTCATCGCGGGCCAGCTTGCGCATGTCAGGGAGATGTCGGCTGTGCTCGCCCCGACAGTGAACTCGTACAAGCGCCTTGTTCCCGGGTACGAGGCGCCTGTATACATCTGCTGGGCCCAGATAAACAGGTCAGCGCTCATCAGGATTCCGCGCTATTCAGAGGGCAGGGAGCAGTCCACGCGCGCGGAACTGAGGTGCCCTGACCCGAGCTGCAATCCCTATCTCGCATTCGCCGCAATGCTCTGGGCAGGGCTTGACGGGATCCGGAACAGCGCGAAGCCGCCAGAGCCTGTCGAGGAGGATGTCTACCATCTGCGCGGCGATGCCCTCGAGTCAAAGGGAATCCGCGTCATGCCCTCCACGCTCGCCGAGGCCATTGACGAGTTCGAGAGAAGCGAACTGATGAAGCAGGCATTCGGCAGCGGTCCCCATGCCAAGTACGTGGACACGAAGAGGAAGGAGTGGGACGAGTTCCGCCTCCATGTCACGGACTGGGAGAAGGAGAGATATTTCGAGACGCTGTAGGTGAATTATGAAAATGCGAACGCATGCTGCATTGCTGCTGATATTTTTTGCCCTGATGTCTGCAGTCTCGTTTGCGCAGGCGGAAGAAACAGATGTCGGGAAAGAGCTGGAAGCAGTCAAGAAAGGCGTCAACACCGTCTGGGTTCTCATTGCAGCGTTCCTTGTCTTCTTCATGCAGGCCGGCTTCGGGATGGTTGAGGCAGGATTTATACGCGCAAAAGAAACGGTAAACATCCTCATGAAAAACCTCCTTGACTTCTCAATGTCTTCAATAGGGTATTTTGCTGTCGGCTTTGCGGTAATGTACGGCGCAGGAAACGCATTCTTTGGGCATGAGGGCTTCCTTCTTTTCGGACTCCCTGCTGAAACCAGCGGCGTGCCCACCGTTGCATTCTGGTTTTTCCAGGTGGTTTTTGCCGCCACAGCAGCGACCATTGTTGCAGGGGGGATGGCAGGCCGCACCAATTTCAAGGCATATCTCATTTATTCATTCATTATGAGCGCCTTTATCTACGCAATCGTCGGGCACTGGATATGGGGAGGCGGGTGGCTGGGCCAGATGGGCATGCTCGATTTCGCGGGCTCGACTGTTGTGCACGCAGTGGGCGGCTGGGCTGCTTTCATGGGCGCCGTGCTGCTGGGCCCGCGCATAGGAAAATTCAACAAGGACGGCACAGCCAATGCAATACCGGGGCACAGCCTTCCCCTCGCCGCATTGGGCGTTCTCATTTTGTGGTTCGGCTGGTTCGGCTTCAACCCCGGCAGCACGCTGTCCGGCATGAATGCGGACCTCATAGCAAAGGTCGCTGTCAACACAAATCTCGCGGCTGCGGCAGGCGCGATAGCGGCGATGTTTGTTTCCTGGAAAAAGTTCGGCAAGCCTGACTTCAGCATGACGATGAACGGCGCACTTGCCGGCCTCGTTGCGATAACAGCGCCCTGCGCGTTCGTTTCGCCGGTTGCAGCCATGATAATCGGCCTGGCAGGCGGCATAATAGTTGTCTACGGCATCCAGCTCCTGGAGAGGATACATGTGGACGACCCGGTAGGCGCTGTCCCGGTGCACGGCATGAACGGCATCTGGGGCACTGTCTCTGTCGGACTCTTCCACGAAAGCCAGGGGCTCTTCCTGGGTGGCGGGCCTGGGCTGTTCGGCATCCAGCTCTTCGGTACACTTGTGGCAAGCGCGTTTGTCGTCGCGTCCATGTTCGTGATCTTCAAGCTTATAGACAGGCTTGTGGGTCTCCGCATCTCCAGCGAAAAGGAGCTGAGGGGCATAGACATTTCAGAGCACGGCACAGAGGCATATGCGGGATTTGAAATATTTGAGTGATAATAATGATATCGGGGCGATTCCAATGAAGCTTATTGTCGCCATCATAAGGCCTGAAAAGCTGCATGACGTGCGCAAGGAGCTCGGCAACAGGGGGATATTCAACATGACAGTGGACAACTGCGTGGGCAGCGGCCATCAGAAAGGCTTCCTGGAAATTTATCGCGGCATCGCGCACGAGATCAGGCTCCTGAAAAAAACGCAGGTCGTGATTGCTGTCAGCAACAGCCAGGTAAAGAAGTCGGTCAGCGCCATAGAGAGCGTCGCAAGGACAGGCAGCGCGGGAGACGGCATGATTTTTGTCATCCCTCTTCAGGATGTTGTGCGCATACGCACAGGCGAGAAAGGCCAGAAGGCGCTGAGCAACGCAAAAGAGCAATAATCCTGCTTCCGGAGATGCTCTCTAATGTTTTCCCGGCTTGCATTACTGATGCCAGTTTTCACAATCGGCCACTCAACTAGATCGCTGGAACAACTGATTGGTGTTTTGCAGCACTACAGAATAGAACTGCTCATAGACATCCGCCACTTTCCGCAGAGCCGGCAC
>CAYJMB010000005.1:23110-25353 GCA_964371455.1 uncultured archaeon
GAATATATGAAAACAAAAGAATTCAGTGAAGGCATCGAAGATCTCAAAAATATTGCACCTGAAAAGAAAACAGCGATCATGTGTGCCGAACTGTTGTGGTTCAAGTGTCACCGGCGCTACGTTTCAGATATTCTTGCTGCCAATGGCTTGGAAGTTGTGCACATATTCAACGACAAAAGAACAGAGCAGCACAAGAAAAAAGGGAACACTATAAAGTGCGACTAGAATATATCTGTATACCTGTTTGAGCAGATAGATGTCATCTAGACTCGAAAAATTTTCTTGCCTCAATTTCAGGCCTGTATGTCACAACAAATTCCCAGGACTTGGGGAAGACGGCGCGGTACCTGTTCCATGTAAATCTCTCGTCTGCAAACACTATCACGCCTCTGTCTTGCTCCGTTCTTATGCACCTGCCGCTGGCCTGCATAACTTTTATCATTGCAGGGTAGACGTACCCATATTCCCTTCCCCTGCCAAAGCGCTTGTCGTAATAATCAATAAGCGCATGGACAGAAAGATCTGGTTTCTCTAAAGGAAGCCCCAGTATCACCACCCCGTTAAGCAGGTCTCCTGGGAGGTCTACACCCTCGCTGAATGATCCGCCCATCACGCCGAACAGCACAGCACCCTCTGCTGCGTGTTTTTCCAGCTCGTCTTTTACACTGTCTCTCTCTTCTTTTGTCATTTCACTGTCTTCTAGGATGACGTGTTTCGTTATTACAGGCGCGAGAAGTTCATAAATATGGTTCCGCATCTCGTAACTGGGGAAAAATACAGCTGCATTGCCCCTTATCGTGTGCAGGCACAGCCTTATTGTGGTTGCCATGCGTGCATAATTTTCAGGAGTCCTTTCCGTGTATTTCGTTGTTATCCCTTTTGCTATGATATTTTTCCTGTTTGCTTTCGGAAAAGGGCAGGCGTAGGATTTCATGAGAGTCCTTTCCGTCTCCATCCCCAGGAGATCGCGGTGCATTTCCATGGGCGACAGTGTTCCGGACATAAGGATGGCGGAATGCGATTTTTTAATTATCTCCTTTGAAATCAGGGAAGGATCGAGGCAGTTGTACTGCAGGCATATATGGTCATCTTCTCTGATATGCTCACGTGAAATTATGCGGCTGTATCCATAGTCTTCTCCTCTCCATGCATCAAGAAAAGAGGCAACCCTGTCTATAAAAGATATTTTCTTTTCCTGCAGAATGCGCTCTGCGACAGACCTGAGCTCTTTTATTATGGAATCGTAGCCGCCAATTTCTGTTGCTTTATCTCCCAGTTCATCTTTCCCCACAAACGCCTCGTCTTTCCCGAAAAGATGCCTCTCACTAATCTGCCGGACAGCTCTTCCTATGCCCTTTATCCACTCTTCTGCCTCAGGCTCAACAAAATCTTTCGCCTCCCTTGCAGCCAGCTCGCATGTCCTTGTAGTCAACCTGGAGGACATGTGAGACCGCAGTCTTGCCGCAAGGTTATGTGCTTCATCAACTACGATAATGGTATTCTCCAAAGCCTTACACATTCTGTCCAAAAACTTGTCACCGCCCCCAAAAAGATGAAAATAGTCGCCTACTATCACGTCTGCGCTTTTGGCAGCGTCCAGAAGCATCTCATACGCACAGAAACGCGCAGCCAGTAACTCTGTCGCCTGTTGCGAGCTGAGGGGGCATTTTTTCTTGATAGCAAGCTGGAGTCGTTGCCTTTCAGTTTCTAGCTCTCGAAGCCTGAAGTTTTTGTAGAAATTGCATTTCTTGTCCCGGATCATTGAGCTGCAAAAATTAGAGAACATGGAACTGTCCATCTCCTCAACATGATGCGAGCACAGGTGTTTCTTGCCTATAACATCCACTGCACTGAAATTATTTCCATGTTTTTTCAGTAGCATAAGGTTGTCTATTGCAGCCCTGTGATGGCTCAGCCGGGAAGTGAGGAAAAATATAGTTTTGTCGTTCTGCACCGCAAACTGCAGTGCGGGGAACAGCACAGCTATTGTCTTGCCAAGCCCGGTAGGGGCATCCGCGAGAAGGTGCTGTTTCTGTTCAATGGCTTTCTTGGCATCTTCCATCATTTCTTTTTGTGGTGCGCGCAAAGAGGAAAAAGGAAATTTTGCTACCGATTTCTGCCTGAAAACAGTAATTTCTTCAGAAAAATTTGGCTCATTGTATTTTTGCTGCCCTGCCTGTGCCATAAAATCTATTTGTGGCAAACATTAAAAAGTGAACATCAGGCACCTAGCCCTTTAGCCT
>CAYJMB010000006.1:0-25229 GCA_964371455.1 uncultured archaeon
GGCTACAACAAATCAGCTTTGGCATTTTTGATTCAGCCACCCAAACTTTCTTAATTCTTTTTCTATTAGCCAGTTTGAATCATAAGAAATAAAAAGTGGGCCCGGCAGGAATCGAACCTGCAATCTTCTGCACGTCTTCTGCGAAATCCTAAGCAGACGTCATGCCATTCTCCGCTATCCCTTTCGTTATAATATTTTTCTATATTTCTTTGGGGTTCGCTAAGACCTTTCTTTTAAGAAAGGGATTAGCACTAGACCACAGGCCCTCTCCTATGTATTTTTAAGGCAATTATAAAAACCTGTTTTTAGAAGATCTTTAAAAGCTAACTTCTTTGGCAGCTGGCAGGAACAAAAAATACTTTCTGGCCTTTTTTAATAGAAGCTCTATCTTTTTTTACCTCCAGACAATATTTTGCATCCCTATTCGAATATGACTTCCATGTTTTCGGATTAAGCGTAAGCGGCGCAGCAACTTGCTTTTCTATGACCACAAAATTTTCATCGAGAAAATAAAGATCCAAGGGCTTGCAGAAAGGCATCCAGATGTTGTTTCCATGAATGAGAGCGCCATTTTTGTCTATCAGGGAGTCGAACATGAGACCTCTGACTGATGAAAGGCCGCGGCAATCTTTTATTTTCAGGATTCTTTTGCCCGCTTTTATCTTGAGAATTGGCATGTCTTTACTACTGCCGGAAAAAATATAAACATCAGATAAATACTATTCTTCTTTCCTCTCGCGGCTTGCAAATTTCAATATGTCCTCGCCTTTGTAGATGCCCCTGTATGCAGAAGTTTCGTTGTTTAGACGCAGAAAAATCATCTGGCCAAGGCGCGCGTTCTTGAAAACCTTAACAGGACGAGAAACTTCCGCGTGAAAAAAAGAACGTCCTTCGTATCCCGGATCCCAAACTGCTGTATGCTCCACTATGCCGCAGACAAGAGCAGAGCTTCTCGGGAACATGAGACCAACAATATTTTTTGGCAGCACTATCTTTTCATTGAATGCTATGTGATATGTTCCGGGCTGCAACATCCAGTATTCATTTCCGTCTTCTTCCTGCGATGCGACCTCGACATAATTAGGAATTTTTCTTTTTGCATTAGAGAAATCAAGAACTCCATCCCCTTCAAAAGAAAATACTTTGGCAACTGTAAGGTCAACGCCGCACTGCTGGATCTGGACTTCCGGGTCAACCATGTTCTGGACAAGCAGACCTTTTTCTACCAAAGCACGGATTTCCTTGTCTGTGAGGGGCATGACGTAATGTTGAAGGGAAATTATTTAATGCTGAGTCTCTTGATGACCGATAATTGATTTTTTGGCATCCTCATTCCAATAGAATGCATATTTAAGAATTGCAGCAATATCAAAAAAATGCAGATAGCGGATTTTCATATACATTCAAAATACAGCAGGGCTACTTCTAAAGACCTGGACCTCGCCAACATTGCAAAATACGGCAAAATGAAGGGCCTCACGCTTATCGGCACAGGTGACTTCGGGCATCCTCTCTGGCTTAAGGATCTGAAACACAAATTGCATGATAATGGCAATGGCACATACGCATACGATGATGTGAGTTTTATTTTGACTGTTGAGATCTCACTGATGTATACCCAAGACAAAAAAGGCAGAAGAGTACATCACATTATTCTTGCGCCGAATTTTGATGTAGTGGATCAGATCAATGCTTTTCTTGATACAAAAGGCAGACGTGACTACGACGGCAGGCCTATTTTCGGCTTTTCTTCGATTGAGCTTGTGGATGCAATGATGGAAATATCAAAAGACATAGAAATCATACCTGCCCATGCGTGGACGCCCTGGTTCTCGCTCTTCGGGTCTTTTTCCGGTTTCAATTCACTGGAAGATTGTTTTCAGGATAGAACAAAATATATTCATGCAATCGAAACGGGCATGTCGTCGGACCCCGCGATGAACTGGCGACTGTCACAGCTTGACGATATCACGCTTGTCAGCAATTCGGACAGTCACTCTGCATATCCATGGCGGCTGGGAAGGGAAGCGAATGTTTTTGATCTCAAAGAAGATTTTTCTTACAAAGACGTAATCAACTGCATCAGAACAAAAAAGAACTTTTTGTTCACAGTAGAAACGCCGAGTTCGTGGGGGAAGTATCACTTTGACGGCCACAGGAACTGCAATATTTCGCAAGATCCTAAGAGGTCGATGGAGACAAATAATATCTGCCCGAAATGCAAAAAACAACTCACAGTCGGCGTGCTGCATCGTGTGGAAGAGCTGGCAGACAGGCCTGACGGATTTGTACCAGAGGATGCAGTGCCCTTCAAATCTCTGGTCCCGCTGAGCGAGCTTATAGCCGCTGTCATTGGGCAAGATGTATTCACGAAAAGGGTCTGGGACATTTACAATGTGCTCATTAATAGATTCGGAAATGAGTTCACTGTCCTGCTCAGTACGGAGCTGACAGAACTGGAGAAAGTTGTGAACAAAAAAATTGCAGATATAATATTAGCGAATTGCAAGGGCAAGATAAAAGTTGTAGCTGGCTATGACGGCGTTTACGGAAAGCTTGACATGGAGAATTTGGAAGGCAAGAAAGGAAAAGGTACACTGATGGAGTTTGGGTGAAAGAGATGGACAAAGAACACGACCAAGTACAAAGCGAACACGTTCGGCTTTTACCCGGTAAACGGAAACAAAGTCGTTGAATTCAAGGATAACTCGAAAGCCCACAACGTGCGCGAATTCTTGCGATCAATAAGTTTCAGCAATCCAGGAAGGCACATCCTTGTCTTCCTTGACAATTTCAGATCTCACACTTCAAAGGCTACGATAAGGTTCGCTGAATCCCTTGGCATTACGCTGGTCTTTTTGCCGAAATATTCCCCGAACCTGAATCCGATCGAATTTGTCTGGAAAAGCTTGCGCAGAAAGGTATCGCAAGTATTCGCAAAATCGGATGGTCTTTCAAGGAAACGATACGCACAGGCTTCTGTCAGCTTGCAGAGAAGAAGTCATTTATGGCAGGATGGCTGGAAACATTCGGTCCGGATATCTCCAAATTGTTATGTCCTTAACTATACTGTCACGTCAATCCTGATACATTTCATATGGGAACGCATTATTTGCTTGCAGACGGGGAAAAACAAATCCATGCATGCGTATCAACTTTCAGACATGCAGCCAGCTGCTGATAGGCTGTTTAATGCAGTATTTCACAAGACTGAAAATATCGCGCTACGATTGCCTCGACAAATAGCATTGTCGCAATTGGAGGATTTTCCTCCGCATGAAATAGAAAACGTCTATATGAATTTTGGTCACTTAGCTAAGAAAATCGGAATTACAGAATTCAGAACCTCTCAGGCCCAATGACCCTTACAAAGACTTCGCGATCAATATAGTACCTGTAAAATATCTGGAATGTGACTGATACAGTGCCAACAGGATTGCTGATCCATCTTGTCCTGTCAATACCTATCTGGCAGCCGAATGGCGCGCGCTTGTCAGAACGGATTTTTACCAAGTTCTGGGCAACGCTGCTCGGTATATATATCTCTGTGCCTGTCTGGCCCAGGCAATTGCTAAAGAATGCGCCAGGGCCGTTTATAGTCGCAACTGCGAATACAAATCCGCTTTCAGTTGCGGGGCCGATGCTTCCTGGAACATCAAGCCCGCTTGTCGGCAATGGGTAGCCTTCCCCTGTATTCACCAATTCAAATGTGTAGGAGAAATATTCCACAGGCCCCAGATTAATGTCCTGGTTGATTATCATGGGGTTGTCGCCGCGGGTGGCTAGAACCTGAATAGGTGCGGCGTGCACATTGTCTATTATGAGCGGGCTGCTTGCTATTGCAGGATCTCCTGTGATCTGCCTGCGCTTGAACTCATCTTTGTTGAAGGCGCGTATATTGACCTGCGCGTTGGATGTGTAAAAGTAAGATGTTCTTGCTGTAACAGGATAATCCACTTTCAGGCCTTCTGGAAGAACCGGAGGTTTCAGAATCCATTCAGCAACCCAGCTCTGGCCAGCTTTGTTGCGCTCAGGCAAAGGCGGGGTAAGTGTCTGCTGGAATCTCAACAATTTTGCTGAAGCGTCGCGGGGATCTATCTGGCTGGCGTAGAGATTGGCTGCATTGCAATACTGGTTTGTGAATGCAAGGAAAGAGTCTCCCAGGAATGCGCTAAGCGAGATGCCTGCTCCCTTAACATAGCCTACGCAAACCTGCTGGCCTTTAGTCGCATCAAAATAGCAGGCATTAAAATTGCCATTGAAGAAATTAAATGCCAATCCCCGCTGAGGCACTGCTACTGTAACAGGAAATGACAGGGGCGCTCCTGTGAGGGCATCGTGCCAGCCGTCAACGCCAAAAAGCTCGGACTGGACGCAGGTTGCTGTTGTACCGCCCACGTTTTCCACATCAAGAAAGAACCTCACATTATCGCCTGCTTCTGCGATAGCGGGTTCTGCAGAGAATTCACTGACAGTCAGGCCGTTGTTTTTGTCTACCCGCACATTGCCTGTGCCTATGCATCCGGAGACGAATATGAGGATGCCAAAAAGGAGCAACAGATGTATGCGCATGCTGTATTATTATATAAAGTGGCTTAAATATTTCATTTACTTGGCGCGAGCAAACCCGTCAAAATGGATTTTGCTATCTGTCTTGTCGAATACTTCAACAACTCTGTACTTGCCTTTTGTGCAAGGCATGCCATCCAGAAGGATGTGTGTTGCTTCTGTAATCACAACACTTGCAAGAGGCCGTGACAAATTCTGATCGCCGTCTGTTTCGACAAGCGGGCGGAGGGCAAGGTCAGGATTGAATTCGACCAGGATTCCCATATTTTAACTTTAAAACAAACTTATAAAAAGTCCAGATCATCGCTCGCCTATGACATTGACTACTACTGTCTGCGGCACATAGTATCTGTAGAAGATGTTGAAGACAAACTGGATTGTGTCTTCAGGGCGGCTGCCCCATCTTGACTTGTCTATTTTTATGGAACAAGCCACAGGCACGCGGTTTGTCTCCCTTAAGCGCACTGTTATCTCTGCGTTGTCCAGATCCACGCGCGTGCCAGACCGCTGCCCAAGGCAGTCTTCAAAGCTTACTCCGGGACCAAATACTTCAATGGTGCCGGAAAGCTTGCCGCCTGCGCCGCGGATTCTTGAGTCTGTTTCAGGCGTGATTGGGAAGCCGTCGCCTACATTCACAAATTCAAACCTGAACGGGTGCACAGATGTTGCCTCACTGGTTGTTGTGTCCACTATGAGAGGTCTTTTGAATTTATCATCAATCTGGAGATGGATAGGGCCCTGGCTGTTCACGCTCTCTGCTGTAAATCCTGCAGGCTGGTTGTTTATCTGCCTTCTCCTGAATTCGTCCTCGCTCATGGCTCCGACAAGCAGATGGCCTGATGTGTTGTAATCATAAGTAACCCGCGCTTCTACCTGAAGATTAGGTGAAATGCCCTGCGGGATTGTTGGCGTTTGCAGCTGCCATTGCACAAGTTTAAAATCTCCTGGAATGTTTCTCTCTGGTAATGGCGGCTTGAGTGTGCTCAGCTGCTTGGTCTGCGTGTCCTGAATAATATTTCCGAATGTGTCTTTCCACTGGCCTTCAACACCGAACAAATCTGCCTGCACATTGCGTGCTGTTGTGCCCCCGATATTTTCCACTTCAAGATCAAAAAGAACAAACTCCCCTGAACGGACCTGGCTGTCTGTTGCTGTAAAGGTGTTGACTGTAACGCCTCTCAACGGATTCTGTGTAGCTGGCCTTGTGCCAACGCAGCCTGCAACAAAAACCAGCATAACTATGGACAACAGAACATACCTTTTCATTTCATCGCCTGCTTTAATTTCATTCAAATGACTGATATTTATTACTATTTTGTGTTTTTATAGTTTCTTTGTATTAGGACTGCACCGTAAACTTAGCGAGGAGTAGTATCTGTTTGACGCCGAAGGTGTCAGCCACTGTCTAAGGTATCAAAATTAGTGCGATAACAACTATCCAAAGAACAATCACCTCAATATGTCGACCGTAACGCTGTCGCGGATTTCGTAGTGGTATCTGATTTGTATTATAAAATTATAGTTTGTAATAGCCTTAGCATTGGACGGCATGAAGATCTGGCAGGAAAAAGATGGAAACTCCTTGCCTATGGGCAGCAGCGTTTCTTCAAGCCTGCAGGGTTCAAAATTGCCCTGTGCATTGACAGACTGCAGGACATTGCCTTCTGTAATTCCTTGCTCTAGCGAGGGCTTCTGCAGTATGCTCACGTCTTGCGGTGTGATGGCACTGATGAAGCCGTTTCCTATGTTTCTGATTGTAAAACGCACAAAGAACTGCCTGCCTTGCTTGATCACAACAGGCAGCGGGTCTGTGAAATCTACCCGCAGTTCCATGTTCCTGTCATTGTAGACATAGCCCTGCGGCTTCAGCCGGACGCCGGTGGTCGCTAACCTGTTATTGTATTCCTGCTCTGTGATGAGCTCCATCTGCTGGACTGCTTCAAAGTCTGCGTCAAACATGGCTTTTGCGTCCAGCGTTGTCCTGACACGATCCTGGTTGATCTGCGGGGCGCGGAAATCGCAGGAGAATGTCCTGAACTCTCCGACAAGAAGCATGCCAAAGTCGCCGCTCTGCACACAGAGCTGTTCATTGAGATGCGTCATCAGACCGCGATTGAATATCTCTGCCCGCACGTTCTCCAGGCGTTTGATATCTGTATTTGTAACGTCTACATGCACTTTGGTGATGCTGTTCTGAAAAACTGCTGAAGGGTCTGACTGGAGGTTAAGGACAAGCCCGTAGTTCTGCTGCAGAGAAACGCAGCCCAAGGAAAATATCAGCATGGCCAGGAATATGTATTTGAGCATAGAATTGTATTGGCTGGACGCAATAAATAGGTTTTCTGAATGTTACTGCTGTGCGCCAAGATTCGCTGGATTATGAATATTTCTAGCACATTGCTGCAAAAAAGTAAATGTTAAGGTCTTTTATCTCATACATTCTCGAATATGTTTATAGTGACATCCACGTTGTTGCGCAGCTCGTATGTATAGAAGACCTTGGACTTAATCTCATAGGAGCGGAAGGGGATCTGTGTTGATTTGAACAGATTGTATGTTTCTTGCGTGAGCTTGACAGGGAATCTCAGGGATGTCTGGGATTTGTCGCGGAAGATCTGGATGGGTTTTTTGTTTGTGAATTTTAATCCTCCTTCTGAAAGCTGTTGCCTGTCGAATATTTCTTCGAGTATGCCGCCTGTGGAGACGGTTAGCTCGGAAGGGAACATTAATAAAAGTCCTTTAGTTGCTTCTGCACAGATTATTGTCTGACAGTAAGCTGCATCTCCATAGGTTCCCATACACCTATTGAAACAGTCAGTTGCATAATCTTCAGTATATTCCGCTATCTCTGAGTTCTTGATAGTTCCTGAACCGACGTTCTTGATATTGAACAGCAGCACTGTTTCCAAATTGTCCAAGATGAATTTCACGCCCAGTGGCTCAACGTCTATGCGCACAGGGCCTGAGCTGACAGACTTGTCAAAAATTATATTCATTGCCTGGCTTTCACGCTGCCTCCTTAGAACTTCTTCCCTGTTGATGGCAGGAATGACAAAGTTCATGGAGCTGTCAAAATCGTAGAGCACCTTGAAATCCAGCCTGGATTTGGTCTCTATATTTGCTACCTGTGCCCGGCTTGGCGCAAACAAAAAGAACTGGATGAGCCGCTCTTCTCCCGGGAGCAGCGAGGCCACAGTGCATATGCCATTAGCAGTGCAAGAAACTCCGCTTTCATCAGACGGCCTGCACACACCAATGCCGCTGTTGCATAATTTTCCTTCTTTGTTCCTGAACCCGGGCGCATTGAACAGGTCAATGACAACACTCCTCACAGGACGTAACTTGTCCCTGTTCTCTATCACAAACGAAAGAACAACCTCCTGGTCTGGCAGGACAGGGGATGTAGGGATTGTACGAATATCTTTGACAACGATAGGGTCTTTTGGCGTTTCTTCCACGCTGCGCGTCTGCACCTTTATAACATCCCCTCCGAAAACACCAGGAAATCCTGTGCATCCGCTGACTAATATTACGCCAAGCAAGAGCAGTGGAATAATTATTTTCATTTCAATTACCTGTTTTCATAGCTTTTCAAGGATTTTCAGCATTTCCCGGTCTTTTTTAATCATGGCATTGATCTTTTTCACAACATCTTTACGTGGAACTTTTATTTCTGTGACATTTCCTTTTTCGTCAATCTCATAGCGTATAAAATATTTCATGTATCAGACCTCCGGAGTTTTTTATAAATAAAATCAATTAACTCCTGAAAATTAATATCATTGTTGGCTATTCTTAAAGAAATATAAATGAACCCATTTGGAGGTAAGTCAATACCAAAAGAATTAATGTCGCACAATAATTTTGCAGCCTCTGTTGCTGTCCTTTTGTTCCCGTCAAGAAAAACATGATTTTGGATTATATAGAACCAAACTGTAGCTGCAGCTTTGGCAACATCTTTCTTAATATCATCTGTTAATTTTGCGGACTTCATTCTTGAGACGATAAAATTTAAGTCGCCTTTTTTTGCTACACCATTAAATTTTTTATTTATCTCTATGATCTCTTCTTCTGATAAAATTCTTAATCTGACCATATCCTTCCCTTCTGTTTAATCAGTAATTTAACATCCAAAATTTTCTGGTTTCTGTAAAGATTATATAATTTGGGTTCAATTAAAAGATTACCAAGAAGTGGAAAGGTGTTATTTTTCACATGAAAATGAAAACTTCTTTTCTGGTATTATTTGCGGCAGTCATGTTCTTATTTATACCAACAGCATTTGCCCACGAGAACGGAGATTTTATTGACACATTTTTCATCCATCCTCTTGTGGAGGGCACAGGGTACAATGTCGTTAACACTGCGACGTTTGCTGTTATACTCATCGCAGCTGCATTCGGTGTCTACAAGCTACTCAAGAAACTGAAGATAAAAATTGACAGGAATTTTCTCATTGGCGTTATTCCCTTTGTTGCTCTTGGTGGCATACTGAGATCATGGGAAGATTTCTCTGAGGCAACAGGCACTGCGCGGAACTTCTTGTTTGTGAGCCCGCTTATCTATGTGACCATTTTTGTCGTTGCTTTTGTGCTATTGATGGTGTCTATAGCAGCTGCTAAGATAAGCAAAAACAAAATAAGCTACTACAAAATCTGGTTTGTGCTCGGTGCGGTTATTGATATCTTCTTCATAGCGCAGCTGCGCTTCGCGAATGCGTTTGCATTCTTCATGGTGCTGATAATAACTGTGATATGGGTTGTCTTGTTTGTTATCGTGAAATTTATAGCACGAAAAAAACTGCCGAAGCTCAGTGCATTCCTAACATCAGAAAACATGTTCATCATCCTTGTGCATCTCTTTGATGCTGCGACAACGTTTGTGGCGCTGCAATATTTAGGGTACTTTGAGCAGCATGTGCTGCCCGGATTTCTCATCGGACTGGCCGGAGCGTGGGCAATGTTTCTGCTGAAGATAGTCGTCGTGCCAATTGTGCTGTACTTCTTTGACAGGGAGATGAAAGAGGAGAAGGAGCTGGAGAAAAGGACGTTCCTCAAGCTTGTTGTCCTTATTCTCGGCTTGGGTCCAGGACTAAGGAACTGGCTCAGGATGATTGGAGGGTTTTAGGGAATGGAAAGATCAAGATATACATTTTTGTTGTTTACGTCAAAACTCTTTGTAGTTGCCACAAAATCGGAAGAAATTATATTTGGTCCACTTCCTGTGTCTACATCACAGTTTATCTGAGTTATTACGAGTGCTTTATCAACAGTATTGTATGAGATTATACTGCTTGACGCTCCAGATGATATGCAATCCATCACATTCCATTGATTGTTATATAAATTCTGCCCTTGAATACTTAGTGTAAGTTTACTTCCATCTTGTTTCGCTTCTACAATGCCGAACCTAAGATTATAATTATTTCCTTTAGAATCTTTTATATTAAATTCAGTGAAGCTGCCTTTTATTCCATTATTTATTGACCAGTCTGTTGATGTGGCTGCAGGCAAGGGTGCTGATGGATTCTTAATTATGCTTGTATATGCAGAAACATCCGCTTTTTTTACTCTATCTACATAAAGAGTGTCTGTGCCTGTGCCGCAACCAAATCCGTTGTAGCCTCTGACAGCTGCGCTCCAGCCTGTGTAGAATACATTTTTTGATCCGATACTATTGATACATGTATATTGCCTGCCATTTTTATTGGCATTATAACTATCTATCAGTATTTTGATGCCGAGTTTGATATTGCAATTTAGATCATAGACTGTTTCACTGTTACCACAACCTGCACTAATAGCAAGCGCTGCGGCAGGTTTTTTTAATGCAACTCTTTCTGCACTAAATGCCTTGTCTTTATGGTTCTCTGCGTTGGCGTATATCTGCATAACGCCAACACTTGAACCATCATAACTTTCAAGAATTTGATCCGCGCTGCATGTTGTGTCTGGGACATCTGCGCATGTATTATATCTATTTTTGCCTGCTTCAGCGCAGCAATGCCGGAAATCATATGCCTTCCTGTCGCTGCTCTCGACTTTAGCAATCTTGAGTGCTAGCTCTTCGAAACTGTCCCCAAGACCTTCTGCCCTGATATCAGCATCAACAGTATTTAGGGAAGGCTTTGCTGCAACAGATGCCTGAACAATCCGCTGAGCCAGTGTTCCTGAGAGCGCCACATATTGCAGCTTTTTTGTATCTCCTGTCTTTTGCACTGAACTCAGCTTGCATGCTCCTTGTATATCAGCTCCGCTTATGGGGTGCTTTGCATTAGTGTCCCACTCGCATCCTAGGCCGCATCTTTTGCCTGCTTCTTGTTCACATGAAACTTTCGTGAGGAATTTCTCACATTTCCGTTCCAGACCGCATGAATGGCATGTATTTCCAATTCCTGTTATACGCTTAATCATTGCGCCGGCATCTTCATAATAGCAAGTGCCAACATTGCGCGGATCACTGTCAGAGCGTGCGTAACAATTTGATTGCGAGGCTACTCCATTGCAGTAGCTCTCATAAGGATCGAATAAAATCCCTAAAGGCGTTGTGACTGGGACATCTTTTGTGAGCGTGTGGACAAACCTGTAGGATGTGAGGTTTGCTGTGATGATGCCGGTCTTCTGTGTGTCAACAGTGCTGCTCACATCAAACTTGCATATGAAAACGAAAACTGTGTTGAACTCAAAAGGCAGGATCTCGATGCGCTCTTTTCCTGGCTCTGGCTGAATGCTATAAATCAGTTTTTCAGCCACTACAGTGGGGCTGTCTTTTGTGAATAGATTTGTTCCATCGTTGTTTTTACCGTTTGCATCTATGAACTCTGTTTTTGTTTCGCTGGAGCCGAGACAGCGCAAATTAGAGCCTATTTCCTTGGGCAAGGTAATTGCAATTTTTGTTCCTTTTGCGAGGAGAATTCTGCTGTCATCGCGGTCGTTTGAGACTGAGACAAGGAGGGTTGCTTCCCTTGGCTGCTCCTGTGTGCTTGCCTGCAGCGGCTGCGGCCCCACATTGAGAGAGAGTTTTGCAGGGCTCACTTTTGCCGTGGCAACGACAGGCTTGAATTCCAGCTTTCTTTCCTTGATAAGCCGCTGCTTCTCTTGTTCACTGATCACAGTAACAAAAAGCTGACTTGTTGTCGAGTGGTCGAAACTGACATTAAGATAGACTTTGGCTATTCGGGTCTCTGCTTCTCTTCCTGAGAATGTTTTCGAAACAAAGGGCTCGACAGTCACTATGTCGGCTTCGCCGCGCTCGTACTTGTCGTGGCTGAAGTAAATACCTTGCGTCAGGGTTTTGGCGTCTTTTGTGTTGCAAAGATTTACTGTTGTGCCTAAAGTGAGCACAGTCTTGATGAATTCTGTAAATTTGCCGTCTTCGGCATCCTTGCATTTGTTCACGCAGTTGTCTGCCGTATATTTCGGATACGAGTTGCTGGAATCGGGTTTTTCTGCATACTGATCACAGCTCTCTGCGCACCAGAATTCATTTCTCAGTGTGTAATCAACGCATAAGGAAAATTTAGTTTCTTCTGCTGTTGAGAGTTTTGGCAATGGTGTCTGGCACCACTGGTTGCAGGCTGCAGTCACGCGAATGTTGCGAACAGCAAGGTCGCCGTCATTCCTCAGGACAGCGTTCAGCACAAATGGCTGGCCTCCTGGAACAGAAGGCGGCGTGACGTCCAGTGATGTGACTTCAAGAGCTTTAGGGAAGGAGATAGGCTTCTCAGGGCGCGTGTTGATAACCTGCTGGCGCGCATACCATTCTGTAGGGTTAGTAGCAAGAAGGTAGATGTCGTAGAAAGCGTTCTTCACAGCACGGAATGCTATTTCCACCGGCGCTTTGACCTGATCCAGGGCCTGCTGGTAGATGGCGCTGTAAGGCCCGAGGGCTATGTAGGCAAATACGAGAATTACAACTGATCCCTGAAGCACTGTTTTAAAGCCGATATTGATCACCTATGCATAAATATAACATTATCTGTGCCGGAGGAGATGAAAAAAGAGATGGACTCGTTAAAGGACGTGAATTGGTCTGAGGCCACCAGGAAATTGTTGGAAGAAAAGATACGCAGGCTCAAGCTTCTGAAGAAAATGGACGAGATGTTAAAGAACATCAAACTGACTGATGAAGATGCCATAAGACCGGGACGAGAAGTCAACAAAGCTGTTGCCAAGCGGTACAGAGAACTGACAGAAGAAGCCAAGAAATCCTTAACAGAAGCGCGCAAAACTTCTGACAAAGAGTATACTTCTACAAATTGGGAATCGGCGACTACAGAGCCCTTATTGACGTAGACTTCAAAAACAAAATTATCAAAATCCAAGTTTTTGATCACAGAAAGCGGATTTACAAGACAAGGCGTTGAATTCTTTTGATGAGTTTGCCTACTTTTTATTTCTCTTTTATCATTAGCTGAAAATATCTCGTTATCTATATTCATTATTTCTCACCTGTCTGGTAAAACTGGAATATGCCTATGAAACATAATATAATCCAGGCTATCCAAAACGCAAACGTATTTGTTCCTCCTATGAAGCTCCATGTATGCGCGCCCAGCGCGATGAGCAGCAGCTCAGCGCTGTAGCCTATCATTGCGCCGCACATGAAATGCGTGAGCCAGTCAAACGGCCGCATGGTATCTGCAAAGTTCAGCAGCCATACAAATACAGCGGATATAAGCGGCATGACGTAAAGAAGCTGCAGCGAGTAGCCCACATAAGTCAGCACAAAGAAGAACTGGATGATGACGAAAATAGTGGAGATGGTCCAGGGGCCTGTGATGAATGTCCAAAGATTGGTGAGAAAATTGTCCCCAAAACCGCTGACTGTCTGCAAAGCTCTAGACGCTGTACCGAGGCCGCGCAGCATGGCATGACCCACTCTTCTGCCGCGTACCATGAAATCCTCAGCTATTGTGTCTGCGTAGCCCTGCAAAGCATCATACAATAATTTGTAATCGCTGTCGCCTTTGTCTGCTGAACCCAGAGGTAATTTATATCTTCTTGCAAGACCTACTGTAATTGTTTTTGCTTTGCCTCTCAGATAATCTCGCAATGCGTTCGACGCAGTGGCTAATTCTTCCTGGAAGCGCTCCTCGAACTTGTCTCTGTGATCCATATAATCCTTTAATATCATTCTGGCCTGTGCAATGTCTTCCTCTTCTATGCCTGCTGTCTGATTCATTGCATCGTTGGCTTCCAGTCCTATATTTCTCCACATCTTCCAGCTGTGTTTCTTTAGAAGCCGTCTTCTCAGTTTACTGTATGCCTGTGCTGCCTGCTTGCCTTCTGCAGCCAGTTCTTTTCTTTCTTTGTCAAATCTTGCAAGCATAGGAGTAACTGTTCTTGAATATTCTGCTTTTGCGTATTTGATAAGAATGCGCCGGCCTTTGTTGATAGCCATGTTGAGGTACGGATTTCCCTTGGACTTTTCCAGCATTTTTTCTAGCTTCTCTGCTTCAACTTTCGCAGATCTTTTCCTGCTGAATGTCTCTTTACCGAGCAAACCTATGCCTGTATCTTTAACTCCTTTGCCCATTACGCCACCCTGGTATGCACTACGGGCTGTCGGATATCTTTTATGCTCTATGTCCGTTTTTGCATAATAAGCTGTTATTGTGATTGGCTTTTCAGGCTCGTAGTCTTTTGTGCCGTAATATTCTTCTGGCAGACCTTCTTCTGCATCGTCGATTTCAGAAGTCCCTTCTGCATATTCGCCAGGAATTGTGAATCTTCCTGCACGAAGTGTTAAGGGTTGCAGAATCATGTCCATAGCTGGGGACACATGCGGTCTTGTTTCTTCTGTAATTGATTCTGATTTGAAAAACGTAAGGTTCTGAGGCTCTGTAGTCCAGTTAGAAAGGTTATACCCTTCTCCAAAAGGCGTTTGGATCTTTAACCTGTAGTGACCTGGCAAAATTCCGTGGAAATGCACAGGCGTTTTTCCATGCGCAACCGGCATTTCTACGCCAGGTATTTCTGTCATGGCGCCTTCTTTTAGCGTTGTACGAGTGCCTTCTATAAAGACCGCGTTCATAATTGTTCGCAGAATACGGTCATAAATATCATTGACTAATCTGTTGGTTGCAAGGGCGTCCAGTCTTCTTGTTAACCATTTTTCCGCCTCCTCTCGATTTTTGAAGCTATGATTTATATTTGCCTCTGTGTTAAAATCATCTGTTATGCGCTGAAGAGCATCTGCAATTCCCGGACCGCCACGGGGATGTGTGCGAATGTTCTCTATTAACACAGCAAGAGGCGTGCCTGGTTTATACAACTCAGGTTCTTTTGTTTTCCTCTCGATACTGAAAATTTGGACATCTGCTCCTTCAACTGGCCAGGACTTTATTTCAAGGTTGAAATACACAACAGGCTCTGATTCATAAACAGCAATAAACTCTGCATCAGCGCCTACTGTTACATTCCTCTCGTTTTTCTTTTCTCCATCACTCCACCTGACAAATTTGTAATTTTTGGAGCCCATGAGAAACTTATCAGGAACCCAGAGCCTGTGAGTACCTGGATCTACCGCTATTGTAAACGGCGTCCATCCTTTGTCGTCGTCTATCTTTGCCTGGACGCCTTTAAGATTTTTTAATCCTTTGCCTATCCTGATATTAGTTCTTATCGTTATTCGCGGGAGTATTGGTGGGGGTTCGGGCTCGGGTTCGGGTTCTGGGGGTGCTGGTGGGGGTTCGGGTTCTGGGGGTGCTGGTGGGGGTTCGGGCACATGGACATCTATGTTGATGTCGCCTGTCCTGCCGCCTGCTGAAGATGGGATTATCTCGAAATAAAAATTCTGTGCTGTCCTTTTGCTGCCTGAAATTTTTATAGGTGATTTTGTCTTTTGTATTCTCTGTTCAAACTGTCCTGTGCCTGTATATTCGCAGACAAGGGTGTAAGACCCAGGTGACAGGGCAATTTCGAATGGCGTTCTTCCCAAAAAATAGCCTCGCCTGCTAAATTGGAAGCGCCTTTCAAGTTCCGGGATTCTGACTTGTGATTCTAGAAATATGTCAGTATCTATCTCGCGTCGTGGTGCAGGAGCAGGCCTCTCACCTCTATAATACCAGAATGCGCGGACAATCAGCATTCCATATTCTGGTCCTTCGTAAGACTTTTTTGTTGCTTCTGGCAGATTTATTGGTAAAAGTTTCTCATATAGAAATTCAAATAGCCCTTTGTATTTTTCCAAGAAATGGCCAAGTTCATGCCTGTAGAGAAATTTCCTGATATTTTCTTTATCAACATCTGCTTGGATCCCTGTCTTGATATTAAATATTATGTTAACAATTGCGTTCCTGTCTCCTCTTTCTACTTTGAATTTAGTAAAAACCTGCTGAACTAAATTGTAATATTTTCTCAGTATTGAGTCCATTACTTCCTCTACCTCATCGTCTGACAAACCTGCCTTAGCCAGTTCTATTCTTAGCCAGGTCTCTGCTTCTCTGGTGTTTTCAAACTCCTGCTTCAGAAACTCGTCTATTATATCAGCATACGGCTCATTGTTTGTAGGCATTTCTACACCTTTAGGTAGGTCTAACTAAGTGACCTTGTTCTCTGGAACTAATTGGCAAACCCGCAATAAAAAGATTTTACGAGAAACGCAAAGATGGAGAAAGAGCTCTTGCATATTTTTGGTTCTTGTATAATGAAAATAGAATTTGAAAAAGAAGCAATAAACTCAGAATAAATCTTTCTTTTACTTAGTGCCGCAGCCGCATTTCATGTATAATTATAGGCTGAACCGTAACACCGCCACGAGCTGTGTGCCCTAGTTGCACGCCTGCGACTGTAATGTCGTTAACATCTATTGCTAATCTTGCCGCTTCTGCAAGGACGTAAGCTACCTTTTCGGCATGATAAGTGTTCTGAATGCCAATACCTGCTGGCGTTATCTCGCGCGCTCTTCCGAAAGCACTGTATACTCTTACCCACCTGTTGAGTTCTGATGTGTTCTGATATATTGTCACATCGTGTGGCATGATCAATACCTCCCCAGTCTTCTAACTTCATTACGATGATTTTCAGCCAATACATCTGCCCTTCTTGCTCTTCTATATTCATCCCTGTGGAAAGTATCACGCTGTGCATTTGCCAATCTGTTTCTTCCCTCAAATCTGTCAAGAATTTCATGGCCTGTGTAAGTACAACCAAACCATGTGCCTAAACCAGTCAGATAAGTCGCCAGATAATTGACGTACTGATTTGCTCCTGCTCTGTCTAAGAAATTGTAGACTGCGGCACCAGCCAGAACAGCAGCAGGCATTGAAAACAGTATTGAACTTCCCCATTTCACTAACTGACGCCATGCAGGAGCTGGCAGGATTGGGTCTGGCTCCTGGTTGTTCAATATTGCACCTGGTGATGGCATAATTTTTTCTCCTTTTCATCTATTTATAAATCTGTGCTCAATTACTATTGATTTACTACTTTTTAGTAATAGAAAAGTATTAAAAGCTTTCTGTCGGCCTGCATCAGAAGTCCTTGCTGAAATGTGCCAGCAAAGGCTAACTGTTTACTAATCGCAAAATAAAGAAAACCAGAATTATTAAAAAAGAAAAGCGAAAAGCATACTTAAGCGAACATTGCAGCTGCTTCTGACTGAACGCCAAGCTTCTTGGCCATTCTGTATATTGTGCTTGTGCTCATCTCAAACTGCGTTGCATCTTTGATTTCCTGAGCTATCTGCTTTGCAGTCTTGCCAGAAGCCCTGCCTGCCTTAATCTTGCTTTCTACACCATCAAGCTCGCCTGTTGCTTCTGCAAGGCGCTTGTTCCATTTGTACGTAACAGGCTCTGTTTTTGAAAGCTTGTCGCATGCAATAAATTTGTAGCCATCGTTTGTGCTTAGGCCTGCATAGTCACGAACGAGACGAGATACAGAGCGTTCCCCTGCTTTATATTTTTTCAATATGTCGTTTCTTGCATTCTGCAGCTCAGAGTCGTCTAGAGTTCGACGACCTTTGTATGCAGCAAAATTCACTACGTTGTCATTCACACCGCTGTCAGCGTATGCCTGAGACCCTGAACCAGTTTCTTTTCCGCCTTGTTTGCTAAAAATACCTTCATTTTTCGGTGAGTTGGCCTTAGGTTTCGTTCCACCAGGTCCTGCACCGCCAGTCTTAGGTCCCTGCGGACCCTGAGGCTTATTTTTCTTCCAGAAGTAATAACCAAGACCGCCAGCTCCTGCGGCGCCCAATCCGCCGAACAACCATCCCCAAGGGGTTTTGGATTCGGTTACTTGTTTCTTTTGATAGCCAATTATTTCAGTTGTCGTTTGTTTGCAAGGGACTTGTTCTGTTATCGTGTACTCAAGCTTGTCGCCGGCTCTTATTTCGTCGCCCGGGATGCCATCAGCTTGATCGAGAGCAGTGCAATTATCACCTACAGCTTTCGTATCGTCCAAAAGATGCTTGTCGTAGTGCTCGTGTTCAGGAGCATTTTGTTTTACAACTTGTTTTACTTTGTCAGAAATTTCTTTAGAAGGCTTGCAATTGCCTGTTTTAAGTTTGTAAATATCTGCTGTAACTTTCCAGACTGTTTCGCCTTTCTTGAACGTATGATATTTTGTCTTTGTTTCTGGGCAAGTCGTTTCAACAACTTTGTAAATAGGTTTTGATCTGTCTTCAACTTCTTTGGTTGTCTTACATCCGTAGAACATGCCTGCGACTGCAGGAACCATCACAGCTCCCATTGCCAAGTTTCTCATTAATCTTCCAACATACGATGTCATTCGTAATCAGCTTAATTCTTGGTAACAGAAAAGTATTTAAAGCTTTTACTACTGGCTAGTAATAATGAACAATATTATATCTCTTTCTTGGAGATTGTCAGAATTCGCGGCCGAACTCTTTCCTTAACATGTAAAGCTCTCTTTCATGCTCTGGCAGACGTTGCACAAGGTGGGCAAGTTCTTTTTCCAGCTGTCTGATTCTGCTCTTGGAAAAATCTAGGGAAATTTTTCCCAGACTAAATTCCGATTTTATACGCCCTATTTCTTTTTCAAGTTCTTTTATGTGTTGATGAACATCATGCATAGTAAATTATTGTCATAACGACGTTAAAAACATTTGAATTTTCATTCAGGAACAACGTGTGAGATCTATCTCAACTTAACCTGAAAATCCGTGACATCAAAAATCGCTGAGTCAAGGCTGGAAATTGTCAACACATTGAATCCCTGTGCAATCTCGCCGCGCCTGGCGACAAACTCAAACCGCGTATCGCTGTTCACAGCCGCAAACTCCCTGAATGTCACGCCGTTCCTGTTCTCTATTTTTATTGCGAGCCCTCCCGGGCGCGCGACGTTGATGGCATTGAACCTGATGACCGTCTGGTTCATCTGGTCAAATTCTTGTCGTGTTAAATTAAGAGGTGTTTTCAGCTCATTAATTTTTTCTTTAAGATAATAAACAGTGACAGCGCCCCGTCCCTGGAACTCTGAATCCTTGTCTGCAATGATATTAAGGATGTTCTCGCCTTGCCTGATGTCAGATTTTCTGAACTGGAATGACAGGGCATTTGTTGGCGGTGCTGAATAAATTCTGTTGAAGTTCAGAGTTATATTTAAGTTGCCTATATTTTTTGAAATAATCACATCAGCCTTGCCAAAAGTAAATGACTTGGCTTCCTCACCAAGGTCAAACATGAAGTTCGTGGCCTTTTCCTCATAGCCTTCCACATCAAGGCGGATGTCCTGGAGTTCGTAAAGGTTCGGGGCCCAGATCTGCCAGCCAGAGCTTGCAGCTTGTATGGAGATGAGCATATTGTCAGAGATGAATGCATTGTCTACGCGGATTGTGTATTCGCCTGGTGCATAGATTCTGCTGTCTGCTGTTTTGCCATTTACCTGAATAATCAGCGGCTCTAGCTCATTGGACTTTGTAGCCTTGAATGAGATGTCCAGCTTTGAAGGGCTTTTTATAGAGAGTCCGTATCGGACATCCTGCTCGCCGAACAGCACGCCGTTTTGCACTGTTTTGTTACCGAGAAAAATTGTCTTTGCTTCGCGGAGATTGCTGACATCAAACGTGAACGGAAATGTCCTGATAGCAGAAAACTGCTGCGGACCGACATGCACTGCTGTGGAGAGGTTAAAAACGGGGATCTCCCTGAAAGCGATCGCCCTTTGCTTCGGCTGCTCAGGCGCTGTGCTGAAGCTGAAGACAGCGAGCATGATCGCCAAGATTACCAGTCCCAGTATCAGGAACCCCTCAAAATCTCCTATTTTCACTTCTGCCATTAGTCATTACCTAGAAGTAAATAACAGGGAAATGCTTAAAAAGGTTGCTCTGCTGTACTAAAGATGCCTATAAAAATTCCCATAAGACGTGCAAATGTAGAAGACGAGATATATTTTGAGCTTGTCGGAGAACTCGAAGAAATGAGAAGGCAGGGAGCTGACCGTGTAATTATAAGTCTGGAAGAATCAGAGCCGAATCCCGATGCTACTGGTCGCTGGCTAACAGAAGAAGACATGAATTACTATCCATTCGGCGTGCTTACAGAAAGGGAACAGAAAATGATACGTGCAGGCGATCTGCATTACGTCACAGCCGGCACCGTGCCCGCAGACGGCGGGATGCGCAGGTTCTCTGCAATAGCTGCGGAAAATGGGTGGAGTGCAGAAGAGGTAAAGAAGCGATTTGATGACGGGCTGAAGGAATACCATGCCAAAACGAAAAGCCTAATGGAAAATGCTGGCGTCTACAAGGCTCTGGAGCTGATGGAAAGCAAGCCATTGCTCGGCACTCAATGGGTATAAAATATACCCATGAGCTCAATTATAGAACATAAAAAACGCATCAGGGAGCACCTTGAGGAACTGCAGGATTCCGTGAATATCGGCTTAGAGAAAAGGCCTGTCAGCGTGGGCTTCCATGCGTCCGCATGCGCAGCGGAAATGCTCGAAATGATGCTGCACCTGCTCAACCTGATTTCTACTGGAAAAGTAGAGCAGGTTTTCACAGCATTCCAGAAACTGAGAACTATCATGGAAAAAAAGATAAATGAAAAAGGTGAGTCCCTTGATTAGAGAACTGATGCTTTCATATGCCCAGGCGTTTGCAAGTTTTCTCTTCAGAACTCCCGGCGCGAAAATCCGTAAAACTGGCGTTGAAGAATTTCTATATCAGTGAGGAATGCAAAAAATTCCGGCTGCTGGGGACTACAAATCCGATAAATGTAAAGTGCGGGGAGATGGAAAAATGGGAACTGTTTAAGTCTGTAAAAGCTGAAGGGATAATTTTATATTCTTCCTCTATGGTCCTTCTATTCACTAAGTATTTCCTTGTAGAGGTGAAGCCGATAAAAGGTACCGCTAAAAGGGACAGAATAATAAGAAAGTTAGTTGGAAGGAAAGAGGCTGAACGAAAAGAGAAGGGACTTGTTCAACAGATAGAAGGGAAGGTTTTGGATTCCAGGCATTACATAATTCCTGCTGAAAAGAAATCTTTAATTGCAAAAATTTTATCCAGGGAAAATGCACTTTTTGAGATCAGGGAAATATGGATGTAAAAGCGGCAGTTCTTGGTATTTGGAGCCTATTCCAGCTGTCGTAACATGAAAGTCCTAAGATTTCTTATCTTACTTATAATCTCCTCAGCTTCTGTTGGAGATATATCTTTTCCGTAATAATTCACGGCATTTCTAATTTTTCTCACTGAATCGAATTCGTCACCTTTCAAACTCTCTTTAATCACTTCCTTAAGAAAAGCTGTATAGCATTCATGCCTGATGCTCTTGACTAACAATTTATCACAACATTCCTTCCAGTCCGTTGTCATGGATAAATT
This sequence comes from uncultured archaeon, assembly GCA_964371455.1. Classification (GTDB taxonomy): domain Archaea; phylum Aenigmatarchaeota; class Aenigmatarchaeia; order GW2011-AR5; family GW2011-AR5; genus JACQNX01. The sequence continues at coordinate 21,364 of CAYJMB010000006.1, forward strand.
CTCCCGTATAGTAAATATCCATTAAGAATATTATTTGCAAGTTCTGTGTTTCTTATCCTGCTGAAAGAATCGAACCAGAAAATTTGTATTTTTCTCTTTAGTTTTTTTTCGAAAATTTCCACATCTATGTCTTTTATCTTGGCAAAAACTGCTATATCAATATCAGAATCTTCTTTGGTTTCTGCTTTAGGAAGAGAACCAAAAAGAATAATTGTAGGATCTGTTAAATTCTTCTCTAGGAATTTTATAACTTCAGCAAGTTTTTGTCTCCAATACATGCGTGACAGGTCAATGAAATCGCTGTTATCTCTGTTTGCGTAGAACAGCAAGTAATTTTTATATGTCTCCTTTAATAAAAGTCCTTCGGCATAATAAGACGCTAAAATTTTAGACGCAGTGGGCGGAGACACACCAATAATTTTAGCGTATTCTCTAACGCTTATCCTTCTATAGCAATTCTCAATGAATGGTTTTAGATTGTTAATAATTTCTAACATATGTTAATTATATTTTACATATGTTTAAATATTTTAACATTTTAAGGCCTACACTCCTCAGAGCGGCAAAGCTGCTATTAATAGGAATAGGAAAGGGTAGAGCGGTAAGGGAAACTACGTTTCCCTTGCGCATGCGGAGGGTCGGATTCGAACCGACGAACGGACTAATGCCGATGGAAGTGCTTTGCACTTGAGCCACTACCGACAAGATAACTCATTAGCCACTATGTAGCTGATGGTTAACTTGAGTTTCGCAGTCATCTTAACTTCTTCGGGAAAGACGTTTAATCAAGAAACCTCTTTTCCTTTAAAGTTTTCATAACTCAAGCTTCGACTGTACTTGCGCCTTTAGTCTCCCCTTTTTTCATAATAGGAAAGCACCTGTTCTTTGTTTCCGCAAGCGCTTTTTTCTTACAAGGAAAAAGGGCTTTTGACCAGGCTTGGCTACCTCCGCTTTAATCTATTGATTGAATTTTAAGACTTTTATGCTAAACAAGCATTATCATCTGCAGAAGAGAAATCTTTAAATATTAATAATTACTTATAAGTAGTAACTATAATGAGGTGGTTGTGTGGTGGATCATGTCGGAAAGGGAATTGCGGGACTTTTAAGAGATTATCGTGGTGTTGCAAGTAAGGCTATCGCAAACCCTCGAACAAGCCGGAAAAATATATTTGTACCTTTTGTTGTTATGACTGAAGGGGAATTTTGTGACTTGGTTCTAAACCCTTCGGCTTACGATTTGACATCAAATCGTAATGACGGAACTGAACCTGCTTATGCAACACCAAAAGAGGCACTTGGAGGGCGTAACCTAGATGGCTCAATACATCCTGCTTTTGGTATTTTAAATGTAGACGATTTGGATTCTCCCGAGTTGGTTGGATATACAACTAGAAATGGAAGCCTGAAAATAGTTGATCCAAGAAAGCGGAAGTCGTCTCCAGAATATCTAACTAGAGGCATTTCACCAGAGTTCCGTGTTATGGATAATTTAGAAGCTGACTTGGATCTTTCTTACTGATTTTTTTTCTGGCTTGGGGAGTGGAGCGAATGAGCGGAAAATCCGATTATGGAAGAGTTGTCTTTAAAGAAGAAGATGGAATCTTTTTCAGACCCGTCACAGGTGAAATAGTATGGGCCGTTGGAACCCCAATTACTAATACGCAGCTTGAAAGGAGGATATTTCGGCACGAAAAAGCCCATGCGGTTTACTACAATTTATCGTCAGAACAAAAATTACGTTTATACGAAGCGTTTGAAAAAGAAATTGGATATGAAAATTACATGAAAACTGGCAGAACTCATTCAATTGCCCATCCAGATTCTTATTACAGCAGAGAGGATGGGTCACTGAGAAAAGGTAGAATAATAACTGAAGCGATTTCAATGATGGTTGAGATTCCTGGACACTTGCAGAAATATACGCCTGACGCGTCAGAATTCAGAAAAACCATTATTGAATTCGGGCTTCATACACCTACAATAACTTTACGAAAAATACAGAAGTCCTGATACAGCATACCTATAGCTTCTACCGCATCCCCTTGAGCTCCTGCTTGAGTTCGATGAGCTGCTTCTGGAGCTCTGCCAGCGAGGATTCTATGTGCCTGGCTTCTGTTTCTCCTTGCGGGAATGGCGAGATGCTCACGCCTCTTGGCCGCAGCAGCTCTGCGTCCATTTCTATCACTGCTTTCTCAAGGCGCTGGACAGTGACTTTCATGATGTTAAGGGCGTCATTGCGCACCTGTTCGAGTTCCTGTATGAGCCCAAAAATATCCTTGACAGCTGCAACGAACAGCTTCATCTCCTGTATGCCTGAGATGACATCGTGGTACTTTTCCACTTTTACGAAAAGGGGCGCAGTTTGTTCCTGCGTGCCAAAAGGCTTCGTGTAAGGGGGAGGCGAAAGCTCATCATCAAAATCAGGCCCTTCATCTATGGCTTCTTTTATGTCCTTCATTTCTTTTTTTACATCGTGGTCTTTATTGAAGAGCATGACTATCACACTGATGAAAAATAATTGGTTTCCCCTGCTTAAATATTTGTTTGGGTGACTAAACATTCTAAATAATTGGACACTGTATTGTGTGGCGAGCAATTTTAATTATTGAGTGTCTAATAAAAGTAAAGAAATGCGTTGGTAGTCTAGCGGTAAGAAATCGTGAAAGGATATGACCTTGCCAAGGTCACGACCCGGGTTCGAATCCCGGCCAGCGCACTTTTGTAAAATTGTTCAGAGCTTGGGCTATCTTCCAATAAAAATAAAGTAAGTGGTGAAAAGAAAAAATCACACTTTCATTTTCCTGACATATCTTCTGGATATATCAGCTATTGCGTCCTTCAGCCCAAGACCAAGCGCTATAGCAACCCCGAGGCCAACTGAAGCTATGATGACCAGCAGGATATTGCTAATCAGAGCTGACGAGATACCCAATATCGGCAATGCCAATGCCACGGATACGTAGAGGACAAAGAAGAACAAAACCTTGCCCACCAGAGCTCCGTAGAGCGTTGGTCCTTTCTTGATATGTGCCCTTATGTACTCGCCAAGCACATAACCGACCACCAGGATCACTGCTGCTCCGATAATTCTTGGTATGAAGGCCTGTACCTCAGCTATCCACAACGCCAGCGAAGATATTCCCAACACCTGGCTTGACAGTGCTGCCGCGACGAATGCGAGATAAATCCACCATCGTGCAATCACTGAAAACAAGGCGCTAAGACTTATTGCCGGCTTGTGTGTTTCAGATACATAATAGTCCAGGCGCACGCGGTCCAGAACTTCTTTTACTACGCGCCCCACTATTTTGCCGACAACAAGGCCGATCACGAGCAGAATTACTGCACTTACCAGATTTGGCAGAAAGTTCACTGCATTTGCCGTGAGTGTAGCCAAGATGTCAACCAATACCATTTATACATCTCCTCCTATAGGGGATTTTCTTATATGTCATTGGTAAAGGCCATTAATAAAGCTTACTCACGCGGGAATTACGGGGGAATTACGATTTAATTGGTTCTATTCCGACGATAAACCCGCATCTGCGAAAACCTAGGTTCTTGTGCATTGCTAATGAAGTCTTGTTGGCTGCAGGCCTTCCACCAAGGTAAGCCAGAATAAGCCTGCGCGACTGAACGAGGCCATTGAACTTACGATTCCAATAGCTGACTTTTCCAATAATTTAATTATAAAGCGCCGGCGGCAGGATTTGATTGCAGACCAGCCGGAATAACCGACTGATTACCTGCGTGGGACTGAGCCCACTCGCTCTACGCCCCGTAAAGACAAGGCGAGCGCATTTGCCAGATTCTGCCACGCCGGCTTTATAGTAGAAATTGGAGAGAAAGGTTAAAACAGTTAT
>CAYJMB010000007.1:0-2351 GCA_964371455.1 uncultured archaeon
GCAGATAACATACAAGAACTCGCAGATGCATCTGTCAGAATGGCTACGCTGGTATAGCCTGTCTTAAAGTTTGTTGTCATCGTTAGAAATAAAAGCACCATAAAAGAGAGAATATTGATGGTATTAATAAAGTAAGACGAAAGTGAAACAATAATGCCAAAAGACAAAACCGAACTCATAAAAAACATCATGCACAACCCTGCGAATATCAGGAACATAGCTATCGCTGCGCATATTGATCATGGAAAAACAACATTAACGGACAGCTTGGTTGCGGGCGCTGGCATGATGTCCGAAGAGCTCGCAGGCACGCAGCTCTTCACAGACTTTGACAAGCAGGAGCAGGAGCGCGGTATCACTATTTTTGCAGCTAACGTCAGTATGGTCCACGAATTTCAGGAGACAGACGCCTCCGGCGTCATGCGGTCTGGAGAGTACCTCATCAATCTCATTGATACGCCAGGGCACGTGGACTTTGGCGGAGATGTCACAAGGGCGATGCGTGCTGTAGATGGCGCAATAATCTTAACCGATGCTGTAGAAGGTGTGATGCCGCAGACAGAGACAGTTCTGAGACAGGCATTGCACGAGAGAGTAAAACCTGTTTTGTTTATTAATAAGGTTGACAGGCTGATAAAGGAACTAAAGTTGACTCCGGAACAGATGCAAGAGAGGTTCGTTTCAATAATACGGCAAGTCAACATTCTCATACAGAAGTATGCAGAAAAGGAATTTGCAGAAAAATGTCTGGTGAAGGTAGAAGATGGCTCTGTGGCATTCGGCTCTGGCTACAGGAAATGGGCCATAAGCGTGCCTTACATGAAGCAGCACAACATTTCTTTCAAGGACATCATTGACCTCTCGTCGCAGCAGCAGGATAATGAGCTGACAAAAATGGCGCCGCTTCACAAAATTGTCCTGAACATGGTGATAAGGCATCTGCCCAATCCACAGGAGTCACAGAAGTACAGGATCAGCAAGATATGGCACGGCGAGTTGGACTCAGAAATCGGAAAAAGCATGCTTGCAATGAATGAAAAAGGACCACTGGCAATGATAGTCACAAAGGTTGTTCCAGACCCTCATGCAGGCATAGTCGCTACTGGAAGGATTTTTTCCGGGACACTGAGAAGGGGACAGGAAGTAAAGCTAATAGGCCAGCATGTCACGCGGCGCATCCAGCAGGTCTCGGTCTACAAAGGGCCGCAGAGAATACAGATGGAGGAAATTGTTGCAGGCAATATAGTGGGCGTTGTCGGGCTCACAGACGCATTCTCTGGCGAGACTGTCTGCGATGCTGAGAGGGAGATAGAGCCATTTGAAGCGATAAAGCATATTTTTGAACCTGTTGTCACCAAGAGCATAGAAGCCAAAGATCCCAAGGATCTGCCGAAGCTCATCATGTTTCTCAAGCAGGTGAGCAGGGAAGATCCTACACTTGTTGTGAAGATCAACGAAGAGACGGGTGAGTATCTGATTTCCGGCCTTGGTGAGCTGCACCTGGATGCAAAGGTTGAGCGTCCTCTCAGGGACAAGGACATTGATATAATTGCTTCGCCGCCTATAGTAATATATCATGAGACAGTGCGGCAGCTGAGCCCTGAAGTTGAAGGCAAATCCTCGAACAAGCACAACAGATTTTATGTCACAGTTGAGCCGCTGGAGAAAGAGGTTTACGATGCTCTTGCCGCAGGAAAGATAGAAACTGAAAATGTTAAAAAATATCTCAAAGAGATTGTCCCGAAACTTGCAGGACTTGGGATGGGCAGGGATGATGCAAAAAAGATACAGGAGATTTACAACAATAACATCCTCATCGACGCAACAAAAGGCATACAGTACCTGAACGAAACTATGGAGCTGGTAATTGAGGCGTTCAGAAATGTCATGAACTCCGGGCCGCTGGCTCATGAGCCCTGCTCAGGGCTGCTGGTAAAGCTCACCGATGCAAAGCTGCATGAAGACGCCATACACAGGGGGCCGGCGCAGGTGCTGCCGGCTCTGAGCGATGCTACCAAGGAAGCAATGCTGCATTCAAAACCAACATTGCTGGAGCCTGTGCAGACCATCCGCATCGACACGCCTGAAGAAACAATGGGCAGTGCCATGAATCTCGTCCAGAACAAGAGAGGGCAGGTCCTGGACGTCAAGACAGAGCTGGGCGCTGCAATCGTACAGGCCAAGCTGCCTGTGGCAGAGATGATAGGATTTGAGTCGCAGCTGAAAAGCAATACAGGCGGCAAGGGCTTCTATTCGCTGGTAGACGTGACATTTGAGAAGATCCCTGAGGATCTCAAAGACGTGATCATCAAGAAGATCCGCCAACGCAAAGGGCTTGCAGACACGCAGAT
>CAYJMB010000007.1:2451-6280 GCA_964371455.1 uncultured archaeon
TTGAAATGGCTGACAAGAAACCGCACTTGAATCTCGTGACCATCGGTCACGTTGATCATGGAAAATCTACTCTGGTAGGCAGGCTGCTCTTTGACACAGGCGCTGTCAGAGACGAGCAGATGCGCAAGCTCAAGGATCTGGCAAAGGAGCTCAAGAAAGAGACATTTGAGTTTGCATTTATCATGGACAAGCTCAAGGAAGAGAGGGAAAGGGGCGTGACAATAGACATCATGCACCAGAGATTTGATACTGCGAAATATTACTTCACCATTATAGATGCGCCTGGCCACAGGGACTTTGTCAAGAACATGATAACAGGAACGTCCCAGGCAGACGGCGCGATACTTGTATGCAGCGCAAAGGAAGGTGTCCAGGAGCAGACAAAGGAGCATGCTTACCTGGCAAAAGTTCTGGGCGTCGGGCAGATGATTGTAGCAATCAACAAGATGGATGCAGTGAACTGGGATGAGAAGAAGTTTAACGAAACAAAGGAAAATATGATCAAGCTTCTGAAAGGCATTGGCTACAAGACAGATGACATACTGTTCGTACCAACTTCTGGCTATTTTGGGGACAATGTCGCCAAGAAATCAGAGAACATGGCATGGTACAAGGGACCAACCATAGTTGAGGCTCTTGACCTGTTCAAGATCCCGGAGCAGCCAAGGGACAAGCCGCTGCGCCTTCCAATTCAGGATGTCTATACAATTACAGGCGTGGGCACAGTGCCTGTAGGCAGGGTAGAGACAGGTGTCATGAAGGTCAACGACAAGATTGTTTTTGTTCCCTCAGGAGCGCAGGGCGAGGTGAAGACCATAGAGATGCACCACGAGCAGTATCCAGAAGCAGGACCAGGTGATAATATCGGCTTCAATGTAAGAGGCATTGGCAAGGGTGACATAAAAAGAGGAGATGTTGCATGCCATCCACAAACAGCAGCAAAGCCTGTCAAGGAATTCACAGCGCAGATCATTGTACTAAACCATCCTTCTGTCATAAGCAAAGGCTATACGCCGGTGTTCCACATACACACAGCACAGATAGCAGCGACAATAACAGAGATCGTGAAGAAGCTTGATCCAAAAACAGGACAGGTTGCGCAGGAAAATCCTGATTTCATAAAGACAGGCGACGCAGCAATCATAAAAGTAAAGCCGACAAAGCCTATCGTCATTGAGAAGCAGTCAGAAATTCCGCAGATGGCGCGCTTCGCGATAAGGGACATGGGGCAGACAGTGGCTGCAGGGATTTGCATAGATGTTGTGCACTAAGCTTTCTTCTCTTTTTATTTATTTGGTCTATCATGATAGGCAGACAAGAAAGCATATCCAGATTCTTTTCTTGTTTAACTATAATCTCAGAACAGCGCATTAACCTTTACTCCTCTTTCTTTCAGAATTTCCAGCATTTCATCACGTGTTCTTTCAAATGACTCTTTGTTGACATCGATCCTGTTTTCTTGCGCTACTTTTTTCCATAACTGTGGATAGTTCAATTTGTCTATGAAAACATAGTCAACATAAGGCGCTACGGATTCTGCGACAACTCCAGCGTTCATGGGAAGCATGGGACCGATGAACGCGTAAGTCCTGAGACCTGCCGCATGAAGCTGTTTGAGCGTTTCTATCCTGATTGCGAAATTCGGCGTCAGCGGCTCGAATATTTTTTTAATTTTGTCGTCATTGGTAGTTATGCTTACGCCTACAGTGCATTCATCGAATTGCCTGAACAAATCTATGTCTCTTGTCACGAGAGGGGAGCGGGTCAGTATAGTAATCGGGAAATCGTGCTTCAACAATATCTCAAGGCAGCGTCGCGTAAGGTTATACTTCTTTTCGATCGGATGATAGGGGTCTGTCACTGATGAGAGCATCACGACTCCGCGCTTTGCATTCGCGATCTCCTTTTCCAGCAGCGCTGGAGCGTTTATTTTCACGTCCACATAAGTGCCCCATTCCTCGACGGGATGAAATTTCCTTATTATCAGTTGCGCATAGCAGTAGGAGCAGCCGAAGCCGCAGCCCATGTAAGGGTTTATGCAGTAATCTGTAATGCCGCTTTTTGAGAGAATGGTTTTTGCATGGACTTCGCGCACCTGCATAATGACTTTAGGAGAAGCAATGTTTTTATAGTCATGGATACGATTCATAAGATCTGATGATTTTCATAACAGCAAATAATCTTTCTAGATAATGCTTTTATATTTACCTATGGATTTAATTACACTATGAACGTGGCACGCATAAAGCTTACTGGCAGAGACCCGAAGCAGCTGGATGATCTCTGCTTTGAAATCAAGGACATAGCGACCAAGCTAGGCGTGTCTGTCTCCGGGCCGATACCGTTGCCGACAAAGAAACTGCGCATCCCTGTCATGAAGACGCCGTGCGGCGACGGCATGCACCGCGGCGGCGGGGGCGGCAACTGGGAAACATGGGAGATGCGCATCCACAAGCGTATTCTTGATGTCGGGGCAAATGATCGAGTTCTCAGGCAGATAACGAGAATCAGAATCCCACGGGAAGTGAATATTGAGCTGGAACTCACAGACTGATATTTATGGAGTTTGTAAAAGAGCTACATTCTGACAATGGTCGTGGTGTTTTTCATGGTATTCATATTCTTAAGTTGTATATAGGCATCATGATTTACTTCTTTATACAAAAATCTAGCACATGATTCGGGCATATCTTTTAATGTTTGTCCTTGTAGCATTGAATAGAATTCATCAAATTGCATCTTTTATCAAGTTATTTTTACTCTTTAAACTTCTTAAATAAATAACTTTTATGCAAATCCCTGAAAAACTCAAGGAACGGCTAAAGAAATTAGGCATTGATGAAAGCATTTTTGACACCAGAGCAAGAAAATGCATTTTGTCGCGAGAGGCGTCGCAGCTGGAAAGAGTGCCTTGGTTTGATGATGCATATTTTTTTGATGATGATTTTGAGAACAAGAAAGATTACTTTGTTTTTGACCCAGTCTCTTTGGTACCATGCATCGCTCTAAATCCAAAGAAAGAAGACAGAATATTAGATATGTGCGCTGCTCCTGGTACAAAGACTTTCATTCTTTCTTTTATGACTGACAATGAGGCGAAAATAATGGCGAATGATATTGACAGAAACAGGATAAAAAGACTGAAACATAATGTAAACAAATTCAATATCAGCGCAGAGGTCCTCAACTTGTCAGGAAGAAAAATAACAGGCATCTTTGATAAGATTCTTTTGGATGCCCCGTGCAGCGGCGAGGGGATAGTCAATAAGAAAGAGAAAATCTTCAGGCACTGGAGCGAGAAGAGCATAAAACTTCTGGCAAAACAGCAGAAGAAGCTCATAGAGCATGCATTCCAAATTCTTGAGCCTGGAGGAGCACTCGTTTACTCCACATGCACATTTGAGCCAGAAGAGAACGAAGCTGTGGTGGATTTTTTACTGAATAATTTTGAGCATGCTGAGCTTGTTGACACCGACATCAAAAACATAAGATACGAAAACGGCCTGCTGATATGGAATGGCAAAATATTCAACAAGCAGGCAGGGAAATGCATGCGCATCTATCCGCAGTTTAACAGAACTACAGGGTTTTTTGTGGCGAAGATAAAGAAACTGTAAATTGCTTTTTAAACTTTTCAGAGATAAATTCTATATGTTTAATTTGCGGGGCTTATTCGGGACCTCTGGTGAACAAACCTACACCGATGAAAATTTCCCTGTTATCATGTCTGTACGCGACGTCAGAAAATTTTTGCGATCTCGTTCTGGTCAGGTGCCGTATCAGATAACAACAATTAAAATATTTACAAGAGAGCGTACAAAAGACGCTG
>CAYJMB010000007.1:6380-8441 GCA_964371455.1 uncultured archaeon
CTGATTTTGCCGTAATAAGAAGAAAATACTGCGATCGCCCATTATATCTGCCACTCACAACATTCTTATCCGAGCATGATTTCTCCGAAGTTATCTATGGAATTGAAGCAGACTTATGCGCATGGCAGCAACAGCCCAAAAAACATATAGATAAATCGATGACTCAGTAAGATAAAGAGGAGGTGTAATCATGAAACTTATATTCTTCGGACCGCCGGGTTGCGGAAAAGGGACTTATGCGTCGCGCATTGCGCCGCATCTAGGGATAGTACACATCGCGACAGGCGACATGTTCCGCGCAGAGGTTGCGGCCGGCACAAAGCTGGGCAAGCTCGCAGAAAAGTACATGAAAGCGGGCAAACTTGTTCCTGACGACGTGACTATCAGAATGTTTAAGGCACGCATCAAGAAAGCGGATGCAAAAAACGGCTTTATCCTTGACGGCTTTCCTAGGACACTCACTCAGGCAAAAGAGCTGGAGAAGGTTGCGAAAATTGATCTGATCATTAATCTTGAACTGCCAGAAGACATTATTCTTGAAAAAGCCCTTGCGCGCCGCATATGCGAGAAATGCGGCAACATCTACAATATTGCTGACATCAATCGCATTGGCATCAGTATGCCACCACTGCTGCCGAAGAAAGCAGGCACATGCGACAAATGCGGCGGGCGACTTGTCCAAAGAAAAGACGACAATGAAGAGACGATTCTAGACCGGCTGAATATATACCGCAGACAATCCGAGTCCCTCCTTGCATATTACAGAAAGAAAAAACTCGTGAAGGATGTCAAGGTTGTCGGGCCTCCGGACGTCATGGTGCCGAAGATTATGGGGATTCTGGAGAAGTGCGGAAAGAAATAGAAGCAGGTGCTGATTTCTGAATTGCTGCTGTCAAAAGCATGGAACGGAAGCATTACGATACAATTACAAAACAATGACTAATACATTACGCTACTTATTCTAAGATATTTTTAAGAAAGCATGCATATTGTTAAAGTTATGGCAGCTGAGCTCGCATATAGCGAAATTGGATCAGAACCAGGGAAAGACAGATTGCAGGAAGCCTATGAAAGTTGCAGCACAGATGACATACTATCCAATTCACTGCTAAGGAAAAAAGTTTACAGAATTGCATACAAAATACTAGGCAATGAAGCTGATGCTGAAGACGCGGTACAAGAAGCTTACTTGAATATATGGAGAGGTCTGCCAAATTTCAGAGGAGATTCTAAATTCTCCACATGGGCTAGCCGGATCACTGTAAATACGGCTTTGAGATTTTTGAGGAAAAGGAGAAAAACGGAATCATATTCATTAGAGCAGATGCGCGAAGATGCAGAGTTTGATATTTCTGATAAAAGAGTTTTTATTGACCGGGATGTTGCAAACTCGGAACTTGCCGAGAAAGATGTAGTCAAACTGCATGACTACGAAGGTTATACTATAAGAGAAATTACAAGGATTCTTGGCGTGCCTGAGGGGACTGTAAAAAGCCGATTGTTTTATGGACGACTGGAATTTGAACGTTATGCTGAGTGGTCAGCTAACGGATTGAAAGAATTTTTAATTGGAGATGAAAAGGAAATCGCTACAGTTCCTAAAATTATTCCCTATAAAAATGGAAATAATCACGAACTCCCATTAGAAACTGCGGAGCTAATAAAGCATGAAAGAATGGCATTTTCGCGACCTGAACATTACTTTAAACCGTCTTATTTAGACGCATCAAATATTTTTTAGACTATCTGATAGACAGACGTATGACGGAATTGGAAAGGCAGTTAAGCCATAATAATACTTTTCAAAAAAACCCCAGCACACAAATATATTCAACTGAAGATTGTAAAAATCAGCTGATGGAAAAGAGTTGGGAAAAATTACAAGAGGAGAGTCCAATAGAAAAAGTCGTGTTGAAATAGCTTATCCGACCAAAAGAAAAAATTCTGTAAGACAGAGAAAGGTAACAAAGAGACCAGAAGCGCTTAAGAAAATAATCTATGAAAAATTTGAAGGAAATATTCTGGGACTTAGCCCAAGGCAAGTAAGATATTATTTGGAGA
>CAYJMB010000007.1:8541-10614 GCA_964371455.1 uncultured archaeon
CAGATCTTACTGATTTAAGACGCAAAGAATATGAAAAAGACTCATTCTAGTTTGTTTCCTTTAAATACAACTTTCACTTAAATACTTAATTGCGATATGGTAGACGTGAATTTTCTTATGTTGGGTGATAGGCATGCTGCGCCAGCCAATAATAGCTGTATTAGGCCATGTGGACTCAGGGAAGACAAGCCTACTCGACAGAATAAGGCAGACTGCTGTGGCGAGCAAAGAGGCTGGCGGGATAACGCAGGCTATCGGGACTACGGAAATTCCTGCTTCTACTCTCAAAGAGATATGCGGTCCTCTGCTGGAAAAATTCAGGTTTGAGATAAAAGTGCCCGGTCTGCTGTTCATAGACACACCTGGACATGAAGCCTTTACTACGCTACGGAAAAGAGGCGGTTCCATAGCTGACATTGCAATACTTGTTGTGGATATTATTGAAGGACTGATGCCGCAGACTATCGAGAGCATAGATATATTGAAATCCACCAAGACTCCTTTTGTGGTTGCGATGAACAAGATTGACAGGATAAGCGGCTGGAAAAGTCTTGACAACTATTTTCTGGAAAACTACAGGCAGCAAGGCAATGATGTGCAGCAGGAGTTTGAGAAAATGTTCTACCAAGTGGTGCAGCAATTTGCGCAAGAAGGCCTGACAGTGGAACGATTTGACCGTATACCGGATTTCAGAAGGACCATCGCAGCTGTGCCTGTTTCGTCCAAGACAGGCGAGGGTATAGCAGGGCTGCTCACTATTTTAGTAGGGCTTTCTCAACAGTTTCTTACTGAGCAACTGGAAACGAGAGAAAAATCTGCAGGCATGATACTGGAAGTGAGAGACTTTATTGGATTAGGAAAGACAGTTGATGTCATAATATACAATGGCACAGTAAGCAAGAATGACTATCTTGTTATCGGTAGCAGGACGTCACAGATTTCAAAAATAAGGGCTCTTTTTGTGCCAGAAGCGCTGAGGGACATGAGGACGGAGAAAAAGTTCCGCAGTGTTAATGAGGTGAATGCAGCTGCAGGCGTGAAGATATCTGCTCCTGGACTGGATGAAGTTATTGCAGGCTCACCTATAAGAACTGCAAAAACTTTTGAGGAAGCAGAGCAGCTGCTGGAGGAGCTGGAAAAGGAGAAGGAAGAGACAGAGATTCACAGAGAACATGAAGGGCTGATACTAAAAGCCGACACAATAGGCAGCCTTGAAGCGCTGATACACATATTCAGCAATTACCCAATAAAAGAAGCCAGCATAGGTAACATAACAAAAAAGGATGTAATAAAAGCAGAAGCTAATCAAGACAAATTTTTCAAAGTTGTTATCGGTTTCAACTCACAGCCTGCAGAGGAAGCTGCTGTGCTTGCAAAAGATAAGAATATTGTTATAATGACATCCGATATAATTTACAGGCTGATAGAAGACTACGCCAAATGGCAGGAAGAGGAAAAGGAGAGCATAAAGAAAAAGGAAATAGAAGGCCTGCCAAGGCCCGGAAAGATAAAGATCCTGCCAGGCTGCATCTTCCGCGCAAGCAATCCGGCCATTGCCGGCTGTGAGGTTGTGGGCGGACTGATGAAGGCAGGATCGTCGCTCATGAAGGATGGCAAAGCTGTTGGAGAAATAAAACAGATACAGTCACAGGGCCAGAACATAGAGGATGCGAAGAATGGCGACAAGATCGCTGTCTCTATAATAGGACCCACTGTCGGCAGGCAGATAGATGAGAGCGATGTTCTCTACACAGATATCAGCAGCGAGGGCTACAAGAAGCTCAAGAAAAATGAACAGTTCCTGACAGGCACAGAGAAACAGGTCCTGCAGGAGATCTTTGAGATCAAGAGGAAGACAGATCCGAGGTACGGGCTGTGATTTTGTTTAAATCTTTTTCTGAAAAAGCAGAGGTATGCTTTCTGACAAGGGAATCAAGCAGGCGCTAACAGACGGAAGAATTTCAATAGAACCTTTCGATGCGCAAAATCTTGGTCCGTGCACTTACGACATTACTGCTGAACGCATTTACAGAGTAAGGGAAAAAGTTTCATACCGATTCGAAGAGCTGCTTC
>CAYJMB010000007.1:10714-24858 GCA_964371455.1 uncultured archaeon
GAACGCATTTACAGAGTAAGGGAAAAAGTTTCATACCGATTCGAAGAGCTGCTTCGTGAATATCAAGGTTGCCTGCACAGCCGAGTATTTGAGACTGCCTTCATCTCATGCAGGCGTTCTCAAACGTCCATGGCGAGATGACGGTTGGCATCCTAAGTATGGAGAGGGTATAATTCACTTTAATGCACCGCTGATATTTCCTAGCGCGGAAGGTAACCAAGTATTGGAAATTTTCTACAGCAAAGGATTCAGAATAAGGCAAGGCATGCCAATCTGTGGAATGGAAATACATGCTCTTGACCAAGAATCTGAAAATCCTTACAACGGGAAGTACAAGGGGCAGCAAGGACCGCAGACAAGCCGCATTCATCTTGACGCCAGAAACGGCTTATGAGTGCTTTTCATTGATAGTACTCTGACTTACTGTACCGACTTAAATCTTTTCTAAGAAATCATAGATAAATGCAAGACGTCACATTCAGGCAGGCAGAAGAAAAAGATTTTGGCAGGATTCGCGAAATTGCGCTCAAAGGTTGGCTTTTCGCATACAATTATCTCCCAAAAGAGGCGCTTACGAAGTTAGTTGCTGAGTACTATTCTAAGAAAAATATTAAAGGTTCTTTAAGAAAAGTGCGACAGGGCGCTGATCTGTTTATTGTGGCAGTTGACAAAAATAAGGTTGTAGGATTCTGCCATGTTGGTGTGAAAAATTCTGAAGGAGAAATATACAGGCTTTATATCGACTTAAGCTTTATTGGAAAAGGACTGGGAAAGCAACTTTTGCTCAAAGGAGAACAATTTCTGCGAGGGAAAGGCTGTAAAAAATGCCTCACCAAGGAAGATGAATTCAAGAATGGGAAGGTTCTGTGGTATGTGGAAAAAAGACTATAATCAAAAATTCTTTGTTATGAATTCTTCCACTTCTTTTATATCTGAATATTGGACAACATTACAATTCGGGTGTGTATTTCCCTTAATGAGAAGGGAGACTTTTGCATCCATTGTTTGGCTGTAGAATAAGAAAGCCCTTTTTCCCAAGCTCAAAGCAATTGCTGTCTCATATCCAATACCAAAAGAAGAGTTTGAGATTTCTGCCACAAAGACATCACATTGCTGCAGCCATTTCATATCACGATGAAACACTTCTTGTGCTGGAATTGATCTGTCAATATGGTATATGTTTTCCAGAATAACATGCCGTGAGAGAACTTCATGACCATGAGATTCCAGTATTTCCACTATCTTCTTTGCATGTTCCAGAAACGTGCGATCGCCTACAATAGTAAATGCGAAATAGATTTTCATCTTCTCACTCATCTTCTATATTTTTCTGCTTCATCTTTATAACCTGGCGCATTTCTGTACTTTGTAGGCGAGGCATAAAAGGCGTTTGTAAGCTCTCCTGCACTAACTGAGTATTGTTTTTCCACGTTGATGCCGCGAACTGTAACAGGATTTATAAATTCATTTACCTCTGTCTTTCTTTGCTCCTCTTGTGAAGACATAGTTGGTTTTTTAATGAAAGAAGGCACTGGCAAAGATGTGCGGAATTTCCACAAAAGTTCCCTTGTTTTTAGATCAATAGCATACATATTGCAATCCCATGAACCAACGTAAAGGATATCTTCCGATATAACAGGAGACGAAACAACCTCACCGTCTGTTAAAAATCTCCAGATAAGCTTTCCTTCTTTTGCATCGACTGCATATACATTGTTATCGGATGAACCGACATAAACAATACCACTATCATAAAGAGGGGATGATACTATCCTGTTCCTAGTCTGAAACGGCCAAACAATATTGCCTTTTGTATTGACACAGTAGAGCCTGCCATCATATGATCCAAAAAATATGCTGCCATTAGCAATTGCAGCAGAGGAAGACCCCATTCTATTTGCAAAAAATTTCAAACGAAGTGTACCATCTTGCGCATCCATACAGCGGAAATAAGATGTTCCACCTCCAATAAACATTTTCGCTTTCTCAGCTTTTGGAAATGTATCAAAAGAGCGCTTTCTAAAACTTGAGAGCTCTATATCATGACTGTCCACTATCAGAGGCGACTGACATGCGTGATCACCTGTGGCCCGATTCCAGACTAGCCTGCCCCCAGAAGAGATGCAAAAAATCTCTCCATACAAATTTCCTGAAATAATCAAATCATTGATGCACGAAGGTGACATAAAGAACAAACCGTTACCCTTAAAAAATCTCCACAATTCTTTTCCCGTATCCATGTCTATAGCATAAAAAACGCCGCTTTCCGATCCTATGTAAACCGTGCCACCAACCACCAAAGGGGTTGCCATCATTTTTGAGCCAGCAAGAAACTTCCATAGCAGCTCACCGCTTTTTTCAAAGCAATACAAATGTCCGTCATTAGATCCTATCAAAATCGAGTTTTTGTAAACTGTCGGTGAAGAAAAAACGGAGTCGCCTGTCTTGAAAGACCATTGCTTTTCTCCGTTTTGATCAAGCGCATAAACATATGTATCATTACAGCCGAAAAATATCATCCCATTTTCTGCCCATGGCGAAGAGAGAATGCTGCCGCCCTGAGATATCGTATGATACCTATAGGGGTTGTCAAGGACGTCATGCCTGATGCCAAAGTCCGACTCCATAAATATCTTATTTTGCGAAAACTTTTTAATTCGCAACAAGTCCAGCCAAGAAACCGTAAACGTGATGCCTCGCATCGCTAAAGCGATGGGCGCTCGCTTCCGTTTCTTTTCAGCAAAGGAGACAAGTAAGTGGCATAAAAATTAATCGTGACTTGATGCGTACACATGAGACTTCGTTTCATATTGCATCATTTTTCATCTGATAGCATTGAAACAGAATGTCAATCCTGGTCAAGGAAATTACAGTATTACATCGAACGGGACATTCATTCTCCCGACCCTGCGTTTATGTCAAGAGGAGCATCCTGGGCGTATTTCAGGTTGTTTTTCAGCGCTATCTCTGCCTTTGCCAGCTCGGCCCCCATGTCAGCCATGTGCTCAAAATCAGAAACCCCTGAAACTGCCATTATTTTCCTGTAGGCGTCAATCGCATCCTTTGCCCGGAGCTCCTGAAGCTTTTCCTGCTTCGGCGAATAATGAATAATGACCAATTCCTTTTTCTCCCTGTCTAGGGTTATGAGGAAGTTCCCGCGCGGGTCGAATTTCAGCTTTGCTGAAGGCTTGTGGTACTTTTCGAGGAGCTCCTGCGCCTTTTTCCAGTCATGCTCGTAGATGTGGGCGCTTGCTGATATGGTTGTCGTAGGACCGAGCTTCAGGTCGATGCCGTCAGCGATCTCCTTGTGTATTTTCCTGAGCCCGTAGGCATTCAGGGGCCAGGCAGCGAACATGTCGCTGCTTCTGATATAGCAAGTGAGGAATAGCCTGTCTCCTTGAACAAGGCCCTGAAGAAGAATCCAGCATGGCGGGTGGTCGCTTCCCATGTCCTTGCCATGCTGCCATGTGACTGCGACTGCGCGCCTGGAGTATTTTGCTTTTCTGAGATCGTCAATAATAAAGTCTATCTGGCTTCTGCCGTCCACATCCCTGAGCCTGTTGCCGTATGTATAGCCGGTGCCTGCAGGCACATGCGGAGTCATCACCTGCGGAAGGTAGTTCTCTATCTCCTTCTTACCGAATGTCAGCCATTCCTTGAGCTGCGGATTGTCAGGGTCATCCTCGACAACAGCCATAAGGTTTACCAACTCTTTCTGGTCCGACGAGTGCTGGCTCTTCTTGACAAAGCCGAAACGCATGACATTGTAAATAATTTTGAGCCAAGCGTCTGCAATGCAGCTCTCGCGCACAACAAATCCGACTTCCTCTGAAGGAAATTTCTCCACGGGCTTCAGCTCAGGCATCGGGAACTTTCTTTTTGCTGTGAAAGGCTCCAGCGCCTGCAATTCCTTGATTTTCGCCGCGACCTGCTTGCCGTCGATCACACCGCGCATGTCTATGAGCTGCACATTCCTGCGGAACTCTTCCAGTGCATCCAGCGGGATCTCTTTATCTATGAAACAGTCCGTTCCGACAATCCTGTGATTACTGTCAACGCCCTTTTCCATGAAAGCGGCAAACGCCTCGCCGGATTTCGATATGTCAGTGCCGCACAGCATGATGTACCTGATATCGGGATTAAGGAAGACGCTGCGAATAATATAATTAATGCCCTCAGTGTAGTAGAGGTTTCCTATGACTGCATAGCTTCCTGGGTCGAGGTCGCGGGCAATAACATCCTTGCGCGTCCAGAGGGTAGCGATTCCTATGTTCTTTCCTGTTCCTCTCTGCAGAATATCGGTGAAATAGGGGAAATCAGCCATGCTTTTCCTTTCCGGCTAAAATATTAAAAACCTGTTATTCCTTTGAAAAATCCCAGTAGCCTTTGCCTGCCTTTTTTGCTTCTTCGCGTTTCTGCGTCCATTCGGTGAAACCATCAACGCTTCGTCTCATGCTTTTGCCATCATTATACATCATGCGCGCTATCATATCATTAGAGAAATACCAATACGTCAGATCGTTATACACTTGTCTATCTATGACGGGTACTATTTCTCCATTTTTCAGCTTTTCTGTTTTTCCGACAAATAGTGCGTATGTTGTTATGTCTGCAAGTTCCGGAACTCGTGAAAGCCTTTCTTTTTCCTCTTCTACATACTTATTGCGCCATTTTTCGTATACCTCCGGCTCAAATCTAACCTCTTCAAAATTCTTAGAATCCCGCGTTACAGTAAACGGCATTGAGGCCAGAAGCAAAATGCCTGCTGCAGTTTTTGCATACTGCCAGTAAGTGCCTAATCTGGATATTTCTTCTTCGGGCTCGTAACCTGTGTTTATTATAGCTATTTTCTGACCATTTTTGAATTTTCCTGCCTGCGCGTCTCTCTTGGGTGCAGCGAATGCGACAGCAGACGTGCGGCTTGTTTTGAGTCCTGCCCTGTCCTTTGAATATGCAAATTCTTCTTCTATTTCTTCAGGCGAAACCGTAATCACTGGTATTTCGTATTTCGTTATCAAATCAGTGACAGCCTTTTCCAGATGGGAATAGTGTGCAACAAGCTTGTCCGCAGGTGTTTTGCCGCGCCTTTTCATTTTTCCCGAGAATATATTCTCATCAATTGTTGCGGCAACAATGTGCGGCATTTCGCCAAGCTCTTCAAATTTCCACACAAGATTCGCTAGGAGGTCGCCGCCGCCCACAGGAACATAAAGAGTCCAGTCTTTCCTGACGCCGGCATCGTAGAGCTCCTGTGCTATGGCTTTATACCCTGTCCCGTCAGCGTCTATGCAGCCCAGCGGAACTATTGCTGTTGACTTGTTGACTGCCCTTTTGACTACGTCTATTATTTCGCCGCTTGACAAACGTCTGCCATTAGAATCCATTTCGATGACAAAATTCCCATACTTTGATAGTCTCTTCTTTGTTGCCTTGTCTAGATCTTTTGGTATGATACTTGCAAATTTCACGTTCTTTCCATAAACGTGGCAGAATTCCACCCCCGCTGCGCCGAGATTCCCCAGAGTATGCGCTGCTAAAATATCACCGTCTTTAGCTGACATTAGTGCAGGAACAATTCCCCTGACTTTAAATGTGAACGTAGGCTCGTTTTCATCTTCCCGCTTCACGTAAACAACAGGCCTCGCACTTTCAGTTGTTAGCCTGTCGCTTAGTTCCATCGACTGGTAGAAAGATGTATTGCCTATTCTGTATCCACAAAACTCCACAATTACCACACCCTTACATATTTTTTCCCTAAACTGTATTTAAAGGTTTCTATTTTTATTACTTTTTAGTGATATCAATTATGCATGCGTTATAGCGTGCTCTTCTGAAACAAGGACAGCATCGAATGTCTGTATAATGTCGGCAAACTTCTCCCTTATGTCATTGGAAATTCTGTAGAACTCTTCTATGGACGGCGCCTCTATCTCGAGCTCGAGATCCCATTCGCCTATAACCTTCAGCCAGTGCACCACATTGGTATGCTCTCTTGCGTAGAGCTTGAGTTCATGCAGTCTTTTTTCATTGGCTTTCTGGAATTTTATCAGGCATTTGAAGAACAGATAATTCAGCTTCCTGTAATTGATGGCAAGCTTGTATCCCACTATTATTCCCTTCTTCTCCAGCAGTTTCTTTCTGTAGCGTATTATGCGCTCTGTGAGACCTGTTGCGTTTGCTATCTCCACAGAGGAAGCGCGCGAGTCTTTTGACAGAGCCTTGATAATAAGCATATCCTCTATGTCAAGCCTTTCTTTATCTGCCGGGCTGCAGAAGATGAAAGCTTTGCGCAGAAGATGTTTGCCTGAAAGAAGATAAGTCCGGGGATACGTTTCTGCTTCTGTTAAAATGGCAAAGGAATTTCTCTGGAATGCGGAATCAAACCTGGAAAAGAACCTGTCCTTGAACTTCTCAAAATGGAAGAGCGAGGGGAAGCGGATTGCTATCATAAGATCAAATGCGCCTTCTGTGCTTGCGAGCCAGCCGAGATTTTGCTCTCGGAGAACATAGTTGATTACTTCGCGTTTTTTCTTTTCCGTTATATGGCTGTATTTGATGTAGAGCTTGTAGTGTGTCAGACCTAGCTTTGCAAAATTGGCGAGGGCTATGTAATTGGCAATAATTTTCTTGTCCTCCAGTTGCTTTATTCTGTATGCCACAGCTTCCTTCGTAGTGCGAAGCTTCCGTGCTATCTGTTTCAGGCTCTGTGTGGCATCTGTGTCTAGCTCCAGCAGGATTTTCCTGTCTTTTTCGTCCAGATCTGGCACCGCAGCCATAAATTTAACTTGATTACAAATATATTTAAAATTTGTCATTTTGTGAAAATCCTATAAAATAAGTTTTATATTCTAGACAATTCATTATTATGGAGTGACAACAATTGCAGGATGTGCCTTTGCGCATCAGAAGCTGCGGGGTGTGGAACAATGGCAAATGCAGAAGACTTGCTGAGTAACCCGGAGAAATTCTTCAGGGATACGTGTGCAGATGTTGTAGGCAACAAGCGCGGTCATTATTTCAGAGAAGAAGAAGCAAGGCGGCATATGCAACCTAGCGATACGTTATATGAGCTGCGTGCCAGAAGACTTGCATAAAAGGAGCTTGAATATGACAGAAAATTATGTCAATCCCGAATGGAGCGACGCAGAAATGCTCTTCAAAGACCTAAATAGAGGGCGTAACGAGCTGTCCGTATTGGAGTACATCGCGATGGCCAGACAGTTCATTGCGTCTCAAACATCTGGAGCTGCCAATCTATGAAATCAAATATAATCATGGCTCTCATCATCGGCATAGTTTTTGCAGCAGGCTGCGTATCGCAGACAGGCACAAACGAGACGATTAAGATTGGTTCCATTCTACCATTAACCGGAGAAATTGCAAATATCGGGATTAGCACGCAAAACTCTATACAAATGGCCGTAGATGAGATTAATGCTCAAGGCGGCATAAACGGGAAAAAAATAGAGGTAATATTTGAAGACGGCAAATGCAATGCAAAAGATTCTGCTGACGCAGGAAATAAGCTGATAAATGTCGATAACATTCAGGTCATTATTGGCGGGTTGTGTTCCGGCGAAACTTTGGCAGTAGCGCCTGTGGCGGAACAAAGTAAAGTTGTCATGCTTTCTCCTTGCTCGTCTGCGCCAAAAGTTTCTGATGCAGGAGATTATATTTTCAGAGACTATCCTTCTGATACATTTCAAGGATCATTTGCAGCTGAATATGCGTACAATAAACTAGGCGTCCGCAAAGTTGCGTTAATAAATACAATAGGAGACTGGGGAACTGGACTAAAAGACAAATTCAAGCAGAAATTTCTGGAATTAGGCGGGCAAATTGTTGCTGAAGAAAGCTTTGAGCAGGATGCTACAGACATGCGTGGCCAGCTTACAAAAATCAAAGCCACAAATCCCGAGTTAATATATATGCCTGCCTATACGCAGGGGACTGCACTAATACTCAAACAGGCCAAAGAACTTGGGCTTACAGCAAAAATGCTGGGAGGAGATGGCGCAGATGACCCTGCAGTTATAAGTACAGCAGGGGATGCAGCAGAGGGATTCCAACTTACTGTCGCAAGTCCAGGCACAACAGAATTTGAAAAGAAATTCCGCGAGAAATTTAATGCAGGCCTGTTAGTTTGTACATCATACGGATATGATGCCGCTAAAATAGTTGGTGAAGTATTGAAAAAAGTCGGAAATAATGGAACTGCAATCAAGAACGAACTCTACAATGTAAAAGATTACAATGGCGCGTCTGGAAAAATAACATTTGATAAAAACGGCGACAGAACTACAGCAGAGTACATAATAAAAGACGTAAAGAACGGGCAATTTGTTGTATTAAACCTGGCACAGCAAAAAGGAACGATAAAAATAGGCGCCACGTTGCCTTTGACAGGGAACTTGGCTTTTATAGGCGAATCCAACAGGGATTCCATGCTGCTTGCAAAAGAAAGGCTTGCAAGCAAGAAATACAATTATGAGGTAATATTCGAAGATGACCAACTTAAGCCCGATACAGCCGCAAAGACCACAACAAAGCTTATTTCTGTCGATAAAGTTAACGCTATAGTTTCCCTTACTTCTGGCATAGGCAATGTTGTGGGCCCGATAGCTGAGCAGAACAAGGTTGTTCACATGGGAATAGCATCGGACCCGAATGTCGCAAACGGCGTCTACAATTTCATACACTG
The DNA here is from genome assembly GCA_964371455.1 of uncultured archaeon. Lineage (GTDB taxonomy): Archaea > Aenigmatarchaeota > Aenigmatarchaeia > GW2011-AR5 > GW2011-AR5 > JACQNX01. Next base: position 19,416 of record CAYJMB010000007.1, read on the forward strand.
GACCCCGCCTGCAGAAGAAGCTCGTGTATGGGTTGCAGAGGCGCAAAAACGGGGAATAAAAAAATTCGCTATCCTTGAACTGAACCAGCAAGGGGTAGCTGCAATTATAGGCGCTGTTAAAAATGAAATTGAAGGAAAAGATATGCAGATCGTAGCCGATGAAAAATTCAATTTCGGCGACCGCGACTTCAGAACGATAATACTGAAAGCTAAACAGGCAAACCCCGATATATATCTTGTAGAGGGATTTTCACCAGAAATAGAACTTCTTGTAAAACAGATAGGCGAGCTGGGCATTACCACGCCACTGACATCTATAGAAGCCTTCGAGATTTCAGACCAGCCGGAGCTTTTCGAGGGACACTGGTATGTAAATGCTGCGGACCCTACGGGCCTATTCATTGACGAATACAAGGCAAAATATGCTAGAACGCCACAGCTTGGCGCAGCCAATGTATACGACAGCATACTGCTGCTTGCGGAAGCATTCGAAAACGCAGGGGACGGGAAAACTGTGCCGTCCTCTGGTGCAGTTGTTGACGCCTTGTTCAATATAAAAGATTTCAATGGCGCACTAGGCACGCTTAGCATGGGCAGCGACAGCGTTGTCTACAGCAAGGCAGTTGTCCGCATGATAAAAGACGGCAAGCCAGTGACGATTGGATAATTGCAGAATGTGGCATAAAAGGAGCTTGAATATGACAGAAAATTATGTCAATTCATGTGTTATGCAATCTGGTATTATCAGGTAATAATGGGGATTGTGGTTCGATGAACAAGACTCTTGCAGGAATTGTCATAATCGTAATACTGCTTGCAGCAGGCGTTTTCTACGTAAGCCAGTCGCAGCAGCCGCAAGAGACGATAAAGATAGGCTTCATCGGCCCGCTTTCAGGCGATGCCGCGTCCTTCGGCCAGACAGAGAGGAACGCAGTAGACATGGCGCTGGCAGAGATAAACAGCGCTGGCGGGATAAATGGCAGAAAAATTGAAGTGATATATGAGGATGGCAAGTGCAGCGGAAAGGAATCAAGCACCGCCGCGCAGAAACTTGTAGATGTCGATAAAGTAAAAATAATTCTGGGCGGCACATGCAGCGGAGAAACATTGGCTATTGCGCCGATAACAGAGAAAAACAAGGTTGTTTTGTTCTCAGCCATGTCAAGCAATCCTGCAATAACAGACGCAGGAGATTACATATTCAGGACGTCGCCATCCGACACAGAGACAGGCAGGTTCTCCGCGGATAAGATGATCAAAAAATACAGGAAAGCCGCTATCCTCTCGGAGAATACTGACTATGCTCAGGGTGTCAGAAAAATATTCAAGGAAAAGTTCGCAGAAATGGGCGGAACACTTGTTGCAGACGAAGTCTTTAACCAGGGTGAAAGGGACTTCAGATCACAAATATTGAAAATAAAAGACGCCTCGCCTGACGCAATACTCTTTGTACCGCAGTCAGGCACAACGCAGGGGCTTGGCATAAAGCAGATGCGCGAGTTGGGCATGGATAAGCAGGTTTACACCATTGTCGCAACGGCAGACGCGGTAGACATAGCAGGCAGCGCCATGGAAGGCACGATAATCGTCGATGTGCCGCAGCTGCCTGACAAGGGCAAGACAGTGATAGACAGGTACAGGGAAATGTACAGGCAGGACCCTGCCAACGAATGGGAGGCAGGCGCCCGCTACGACTCTGTCTTCATAATAGCAAACGCGCTGCGCAAGTGCGGCGAAGACACGGAATGCGTAAAAGACTTCCTGTACCGCATGGACTGGTATACAGGTTCGATAGGCAGATACAAATTTGACAGCAATGGAGATGTTCTTGGCATTGTCTACGCGTTGAAAGTCGTGAAAGGCGGGAAGTTCGAAATAATCAATCCTAATGAGCAGACACAAACCAAAGGAACAATAAAACTCGGTGCTCTATTTCCTTTGGCAGGCGATGTTGCACAATTAGGAATTCCTGCAAGCCAGGCAGTTGAGATGGCTGTGGATGAAATAAACTCAGCTGGCGGGATAAATGGAAACAAGATAGAGCTGATAACCGAAAACGGAGGCTGCAACCCTAAAGACGCTACAACAGCAGCCACAAAACTCGTTGATTTGGATCATGTTGTTGCGATAGTAGGGGGCTTTTGCTCAGGCGAGACTTTGGCTGCTGCACCAATTGCAGAACGCGGCAAAGTCGTTTTGTTTTCTCCAACTTCCTCTAACCCGAAGATAACTGAAGCAGGAGATTACATATTCAGAAGCTATCCATCCGACGCATTCCAAGGTAGTTTTGCAGCAGATTACACTTACAACAATAAAAGTTCAAGAAAAGCTGCAATACTTTACATCAACAACGACTGGGGAAATGGCATAAAGGCGACGTTCAAGGCGCGGTTCGAACAGCTGGGTGGAACTATAGTGGCAGAAGAGAGTTTCGAGCAGAGCACAAAAGATATGCGCACACAACTCACGAAAGTGAAAGCATCGAATCCTGATTTCATTTATTTCCCATCACATCCTGCTGAAGCAATAATTGGACTGAGACAGGCAGCTGAACTGGGAACACCGGCCACGAAATTCTTCGGCGGAGACGGGCAAGAAGACGAAACAATTGCCTCCTCACTAAACTCAACAGGGGAAGGCTTCATGTGGGTTGTTCCTCTATCCACGCCGCCTCAGGACTTTGTTGACAGATTCAAGGCAAAAGCAGGCAAAGAACCTTCATTAGGCGTGCCGCAAGCTTATGATAATGCGCGCATACTTGCAAATATTATAGCCAAAGCAGGCGCAAATGGCGAAGCTGTGAAAAACGAGCTTTACAATCTTAAGAATTACCGAGGAGTTTCAGGCACCATAAGCATAGACGAAAATGGCGATCTGACTACAGCCGTGTATCAGCTCAGAATCATCCGCAACGGCAAGATGGAGAATGCATAGATCAACTATAAGATTTCTCACGGTGATGGCATGGAATCTCCCAGAAGAAAAGCGCTCCTTCTGAAGCCCAGATACCCATACGGGAAAAGCCAGATATACCTGCCTACGGGCGTCTATTCTGTTGCTTCAAGGCTGCAAAAATCTGGTATACAGTCTGACGTTCGCGATCTAGACATAGATGAAATGCCATCGGACAGGGAGCTTTTCCAGTATGATTCTATAGGAATAGGAATACTAGGCGCGCCTTCTATACCAGACGCATTACAGCTTGCAAGACATGTCTACGACACAACCAGCAAAAGATCAATAATAGGCGGCCAAACGATCCAGAGAATGGAAGCGGGGCAATTCGAAAAGATTTTTGGAAATTATGCAGTCCAGGCCTCGACCGACGAGGCTACAAAAAGATTTTTTGATGCACGCGAGTTGCAGCCCCTAAAGGATACAAAAATATCAGACTCGCTGAGAAATATTGATGACGCTGCATTAAGGGCATATCTCTCGACAGAGTTCAGCTTCTTCACCTCTGACGGCTGCATATATAACTGCGGCTTCTGCGCAGCCACAAAAAACACAAGAGAATTCTACAGGTCAGATGAAGCGATGAAAGAGGACGCAGAGTTCTTTGCCAGGAAAGCTGCCGAATTCGGCATACCCCAGATGCGCATTTACTGCACGTCAATCGATCTTTTCCAGAGTCCCGAAAATCTGGGAAAAGTGCTTGACATTTTCTCAGCCATGAGGGAAAAATATGGTATCGATTTCAATATAAGGGGCCTGAGCAGGCTGGATTCCTTCAGCAGAGCTCTAAGGAAATATCCTGAACTGGAAACAAAAATGTATATGGGCGGGTTGCGGACAATCGGGTTTGGTTTTGACGGCACGAGCGAAAACATCTGGAGAGCTCAGCGCAAAGCTCAGCACATGTCAGACGGAGAAGGAGCTCTCCGAAAATGCAAAGAACTCGGTGTAACGCCTGAAATGCTCATGGTCATGGGATTTCCCCAGGACACATGGTTAACATTGCTCAAAAACATCGCTTATTCAACAAAGAAGGCTGTTACAAATGGAGTTGTGATAAGGCCGTATTTGGCAAAATCCTTTGTTCCGGGGAACGAGGGCTGGCAACTGCTCTCTGATAAAGAATATCTCGCAAGTGAATTGGAAAAAGCGAGAGAAGTTGCATTGAAGAATTCCGATAATAAAAAAGCGCGGGAAGACCTGAAAAAATTTGAATGGTTCCAGCGGGCTTATTATGAAGGCGGCATTGAAACTATGCTAAAAAATCCGGAGCTCTTCAAGAACATAGATTACAATGCGTTTGGATCGAAGCTTACACATCCAGATACAGCTCAAAGATATCTTGCGAATTTTGCATACGCCGCTTTGATGGGTATAGGCGAGCTTCTGGGAAGAAATACGACATATCCTTACATGCCGAGAAGCCAAGGCAAAGGAAAGCTTTCTGGCTTGTGGAATAAAGCCGCCGAATACGTCAACAGAATGATGCCTGCGGACAGGTAGCTATATTTATGGCATTGCGAAAGACTCCTGATGAAAATGTTATCTTTTTATAATTTTTAGTATATAATTATAACTTATGTTACAAAATTATAACTTTTACAAGGTGCTTTCTGTATTTTTGGAAAACCCTACGAAGATGTACAAGTGGAGAGAGCTGTCTGAAAAATTAAATCTAGGCCCGCCGTCAACAAAAAAATATCTGGAAGAGCTGGAAAAAGAGGAAATTATTGTCAGGAAAGAAGTGATGGGCAGAACAGCGTATGCCGCCAACCGTGAAAGCAGAAAATACAGGATTTTTCAGATGTTTGATATAGTAATGAAAATAGAAAATGCAGGAATAATTAATTATCTGGATAATTTCTACGGATTCCCAACAATAATTCTTATAGGCTCCTACGCGCGGGGTGAGGCTGTGGAGGACAGCGACATAGACATTGCAATAGTGACTGAGTCGGAAAAATACGCAGGCCTTGGAGAATTTGAGAAGCAGCTAAAAAAACCCATACATCTTTTTGTTTTCAGCAAAGCTGGGTTGGAGAAATTAAGAAAAGCCAATCCCAGCCTCTATAACGGGATAATAAATGGATATATGTTAACAGGTCATCTGGATGTGACATAATGGACTGGAAAACGTGCATACAGGAAGGAAACGCCATAAAAATAACCTCGAATAAGAAAAGAGCCGAGTTTCTTGTAAGCCGAGCGGAGAAAACGCTTCACATCCTGGAAAAAATAACTCTTGATGAAGACAATGTTCCTGTTTTCCATGTAAATTATTACGATTCGCTCCTCGAAGCTTTCCGCATTTTTGACAGAGCAAGATTGCTGAGGCACTCTCTTCTTTACTATGGAGAAAGTTTCGACAAAGGCGTTTTATTGGAGTCGATTAACCAGATAAAAGAATTATGCACAAAGATGAAGAAAATCATAAAGTGATAAAATGGTCCTCGAACAACTTATTTTAAATGGCATCATCGCCGGCGGC
>CAYJMB010000008.1:0-2140 GCA_964371455.1 uncultured archaeon
TCCGCGGGAGGAGGTCACCTGAACATATGCTTCAGAACCATCTCCTCTTCTTTGCCTCTGCTTCTTCTTTCTTTATCTTCTTATCAAGCTGTTCAACGAGCTTTTGCAGGTCCTTCAGTTCTTTTTTGCTGTTGCCGACGCCGGATGAGTTGCCCACGCCAATAATTATTATCTTCTCCCCTTTCTTCGCGCGATTAGCAGCTTTCTTGACATACTCCTTTACTTTGGGCAATGAGTCATAAATTTCCTTTTTCATGGGTATTATGGCTTCTGCGAATCCTACTTTCACTACTATGCCGTCTATGGGCTTTTTCTTCGGCAAAAGATAGTTCTCAATAATCTCCCGTTCTCCCCAGCCACCCATCGCAAAGCCTATCCCTTCTGCTACTGCGCCTGTTGGCTCGCCTTCCAGTTTCATGCCTGCATCTATAGTAATCACCCTTGCTATCTTGTTTGTCTTCATGATCTTCTCTAATGCCTCGTCCACACGACCGAGATGAGGCGCAGGGCCTTTTGCCTTCAGCACAAAGCACTTCCTTCCGTCAATAGTAGTTGTGCCCATCACAACATCTTCTGCTATTTCCTTGCTGCTCTCTATCATGTCAGCAGCAGCCAGTGGCCCGATGGAATCGCCCACAGGCCATTCATTTATGAAAGCCTCTGTGCCTTTGAGCTCGCCCTCTGCTATCTTTTCTATTATGGGCAGTTGCATCTGCAGTATCATCGCTATCTGGAGGTTCTTGAATTTCTTTGCCATTTCCACATAATGCCTGACAATCTTGGAAATCTGCTTAAGGCCGATAGCCGCGCGCAGGCCGTAGTTGATGTCCTGCTTGCTGTCGTAGCCTTTTCCCGGCATAAGCTCATTGACAAATTCTGTAAAGCGCGTCTCCATGCTTCGCACCGTCTGGTCTATCTTTTTCACGAGCCCGAAAGGGTCTATTGACGAGGGCTCAACAACAAAAAATTCTGTGAACTCGTCTATCTTCTGCTTTGAGTCTTTCTGGCCGCCTGACTTTTTTGCAACCATGCCTATGGACTTCTTTGTCATGGCTTCCATTCTTACTGCAGACTGCTCTATCTTGTAGATAAGCTGTGAGAGCATGAGCCTTGGATACAGGAATATCAGCAAAAAGAACAGCACAAACCATACCAGCGTTCCTGTGATATCCGATTGGGCGAGAAGCATTTTTAATCACTGCAGTAAGAATGACACGAAAAGTTTAAATACATAATAAATTTTTGCAATTGAAATGTAATTGATTTTTATATTAGTAGCACTATAAAAAATCATGCCTGACTGGAAAATAGTTGTCACATTGCTTGTGGTGCTCGGCATTCTGGCAGTATTTGCCAGCTCTGCGCCGCCAGTCTCAATTTTTTTTGACCAGATCGCAAACAAATTATCTGATGCAGCAGGTATCATCGGCATCGGCTGGGGAGAAAAGGGCACTATAGATTTTTCGCTTGAGCTGGAGCAGTTTGGAGGTTTGGAATTTGAGGCTTCCAATTCAACCATCACGCTGGAAGGACTCGGTCAGGCGAATTTCGGCGAGAGCGCCGTTGCCTTCAGGGGAGTATCTATTTCAGGCTTTACAGGCTCAGGCTCGTTTTCAGAAAAATTTGTGCTCAAAGGTTTTGCATCCTCTGTTGCAGATAACAGCGGATTTAAATTGCAGGATATCCGTTTTAATCTGTCTGCAGGTCCTGACAGCTTTAATGCGACTAATTTTATTATGATCAAGAATCTTGTTTTTGAAAATGCGCAGGGCCATATCATACTTAATAACTCTTTCACCAGATTCCAGGGCCGCTTAGAGATGCGTTCTGTGAGCAGCAGCCTCCTCTTTGAGAAGGGCGTGCTTAAGATAGAGGGCAAGGCAAAATACATTTCCATTCCGAACGCAGGAATCCGGCTAGGATAGAAATTTGGCACTCATTTTCACGCTTACAGTGAAACCAGCAAATAATCTGGACATATTATGACTGGTTTCGCATATAGTTCACAAGGAAATAATATCCAGCTCCTTTCCTTGTAGAACTATAAATTCTTTTCCGCTATAGCTTTTGTAGTGATAATCATGAGAAAGACCTATCAGACAGTTTTAGCTACAGGCTTATTGTCGTTGGTATTTGGCTG
>CAYJMB010000008.1:2240-22918 GCA_964371455.1 uncultured archaeon
GAAAGACCTATCAGACAGTTTTAGCTACAGGCTTATTGTCGTTGGTATTTGGCTGGGAAATTTCTTATAAAGACACTGAGAGCAAATGGCTATGAGATTGACTTTAAGTGCGGCTGATAAATTTATTTTTCACAAAGTGAACGTTAAAGCCTTTTAAAGATAAGAGTTGTTGATTACTTCTATGGAAATAGAATATATCTGTCATCCAATTGGAGGAGATGTAGAGGGTATGGCTGAGTTTGCCAATGTCTTGATGACAATAGTCCATACCAGCGAGCGCCTCATTTGCAGAATGAGGTTGAGAAACTTTTAAACTCCGGCAGTTTACGTGATCACAACAACGCACAATAGCATCAGAATTATTCTCCCTCTCCAATAACCCTTATCTTTTCCATGCGCGCTTTTTTCTTCTTGCGCTTTTGCGCGCGTTCATGGGCTTCGTCTTTTTTGCTTTCTATTTCAACATAGTCTTTTTCCCACTTTCTTCTTGCGCGCTTGTTCCCAACAACAAAAGGCTTTGTCCTCTCAACTCTTTGCACACTTTCTTTTATTTCACGTTCTTCTGCGCTTTTCTTCCCCTTTTCCATAGACGGCAATTTTTGCTTTGCTCCTCTTTCAAAGAGGGAGAGCGCTTTGTAAACAACAGAGCCGAGGATGTAAAGAAAGTACATTGCAAGGCCTATGATGGCGAAAGATACTATTGTCTCGCCGTCGATAGGAACAGGAAGGCCAAGAAATTTATTAGATAAAACGGGAAACAGCACAGACGCTACTACGATGATAAGCGCATTCTTTATAATGCCAAGCACTTTCTTGAAAGAGAGCATGAAAAGAATAAAGATTATAATAAGAAGAAATGCTGTTGTTGTGTCCAGCTGGGAAAGAAATTCAAATGCCATATCTTCACCGCTTATTTTTATACAGTAAATGCATCTTTGTCGTTTACTTTTATTTTTTTGTCACACCAAAACAACAGTAAGTTGTTGGATACGTAGAAAATCATTTCGTATGTATCTCCACTACATCCCCGTCTGCCAGCTGATAGTTTAATCCCGCTTGAATTAATCTCTTTTTCCCGTTTTCATACCTTTCCACGCGTGCAAACCTGAAGTTCTTCACAAAGTCCTTGTGCACCTTCTCTGCGAATTGTATTAGGGTGGCGCCTTTCTGCAGCGCCATAGGAGTCGCAGCTTTCTTGCCTTTGGCTTTTGTATATACAATTATCATGTCCAGCGCGCTCCATATCTTTTCCTTTATGATCTCAGGTCTTTCTTTCAATGGGTTGGCAACAACAATCTGCGTCCTGATGAAGTTGTCCCTGAGCTTTTCTTCCAGGCTGACCCTTTCATTGTCGTCCCTTACTACAAGCAGGATAGCATCAGCAGTCCTAGCGATGCTCATGAAGCTTGGATCAAATGTTGCGGGTATCTCAACAAGCTGTATCTTTATTCCTCTGTAGTCCATCATGCCGATCTCAGGTTTCGTTGTCGTGAATGGATGCTCGCTGATATTTGGCCTCGCGCTAGTCAGCTTTGACAGAAGCCAAGATTTTCCGGAATTTGTAAATCCCAAGAGGCAGATTTGTGCATCACCCTCTTTCCTTATGCCGGCTTTCTTTGCGCCCTTTTTCTCGCCTTCTTTTTTGAGCTTGGCGAGCCTGGACTTGAGTTGCGCATGTGCATTCTCGCTGCCATGGTGCTTGGGCAGCAGCCTTATCATTTCTTCCAGGGCAGCGATCTTCTCTTCTCTGGTCTTTGCGGATTTGAACTTCTCCTCAGCTTTGTAGTATTCCACGGGCGCATTGACAGGCATGCTTGTTATTTGCAACAGAAAGTTAAAAGCTTTATATATGTTTTTGCCAATTTTACCGTGATGGTTATGCCCACGAAAATCCTCATAGTTGATGACAACAACGAAGTTACAGAATACTTGCCGCGATGGTTAGAAAGAAGAGGAGCTTACGCGGATTTTCGGGTCGTATTATTATGACCTCTGCGCATGGTGCAGAAGCACTCAAAAAGACACATCCTGATATTGATCAGTATGTAGACACCCTAATGAATAAACCCTACAGACCCAATGACCTACTCCAACACATTGAAGAATGGTTCTCTACACTATCACCAGCTCCAGCACAATAAGCTCTTCCCATGGTACTTTCTTCCTTGCGACTTGATTGACTGAATAATCATTGTCGGCTGCTATGTCTATAACCTCTTTTTCTCCAGTGACAGTAGATATCAAAAGAAGTATTTTTCCGTTTCTCTTCAGGAAGTTTTTCGCTATGGCGAGAAAATTTTTAATTACGCTCCTGCCGTCTTTGCCGCCGTAATATGTTGCCTCATTATTTTCTTTGTCTTCGCCAGGCAGGTAAGGCGGGTTAAATACAATGAGGTCAAACTTTTCAGCAATGTTAGAAAAGAGATCTGAAAAGATGGCATAAATGTCTGCGTTGTTTGCTACAGCATTTCCTCTAGTCGCCTGCACAGCTTCCAGATTGAGATCAGCAGCGGTCACAACAGCGCCTTTCTGCGCCATGATGACAGCGAGCAATCCCGGGCCGCATCCCATATCCAGGCATCTTTTGCCTTTCAGGTCGTGCTCTTCAACAATTTCTGCTAGCAACTCAGAATCCTCGCGCGGATAGTAGCAGGAATCCGGGATGTCCAGTGTCAGGTCCTTGTAGAAGTATTTCATTTTTATCGTTTCTATTGTTTGCTTAAAAAATTAGCTATAACTATACTTTTCTCTTGATCTAAACATAAGGCAAAATTTTTACAGGGAAAATCAAACCTTTTTAAGTTCTCAGGACTAATAATTATATCGTATATGGCAGATTCTCTGGACTATATTATCCGTAAGTACTGTCTTATTAATGCAACAGAGCATGAAGGAATCGCCCATCCCAAGAGTGTCCTGGGTAAGATATTGGGCGATCAGCCTGACCTGCGTAGTCAGATCCTTCCGCTGAGGTCCCAGATAGAACGCATTGCAGAAGAAATAAACCGCATGCCGCCCAAGCAGCAGAAAAAAGAGCTTGACAAGATGGGCGGCTATGTTCCTACACAGAGGGAAGAGAAGAAAGGCCTTCCAGATCTCGAACGCAAGGACAAGTTCGTGGTCAGGTTTGCTCCAAATCCAGACGGCGCGCTGCACATGGGCAATGCACGGCCTGCAGTGCTCAGCGATGAGTATGCTAAGAAATACAATGGAAAAATGATCTTGAGGTTCGATGATACAGACCCGAAGATAAAGACCACAGAGAAACAGTTTTACAAATGGACAAGGGAAGATCTGAAGTGGCTCGGCATTCGCATACATCAGGAAATAATACAATCCAAGCGCCTGAAAATTTATTACAAACATGCTGAAGAGCTCGTCAAAAGAGAAGCTGCCTATGTCTGCACCTGCAGCAAGAAGTGGAAAATTCTTCGTGATAAGTCGCAGTCCTGCGAGTGCCGCCGGCAGGATGCCAAGACAAACATGAAGAAATGGAAGAAGATGATATCCCATTCCTACAAAGAAGGCCAGGCTGTGCTGCGAATAAAATCAGACATGGATGCAAAGAACCCTGCTGTCAGAGACTGGCCTGCATTTCGCATTGTGGACAAGCCCAAGCATCCGCTGCAGAAAGCAAAGCTCTGGCCGCTTTACAACTTTGCATCTGCTATTGATGATCATCTCCTGGGTATCACGCATATTTTCCGCGGGCAGGAACATTCCACAAATGAAGTGAAGCAGCGCTATCTCTACCAGCACATGGGCTGGACATATCCAACAGTCATCACACTAGGCCGCTTCTCCATGTCAGACATGGTCATGAGCAAGAGCCGTATCCGCGAAGGGATCGCAAGGAAGAAATTCACAAACTGGGACGATCCACGCCTTGGAACACTACGTGCATTAAAAAGACGTGGCTTTTTGCCCGAAGCAATCCGCCAGATTATAGTAGAGATTGGCCCCAAGCCAAGCGACATAACAATAAGCTTTGAGAACTTGTCAGCCTACAACCGCAAGCTTATAGACAAGCATGCCAAGAGATTCTTCTTTATCCCGAATCCCAAGAAGATCGTCGTCAGGGGTATGAAGATCAAGAAAGCAAAAATTCCCATGCACCCCGATGCAAAGCTGGGATTCAGGAATTTCTCACTGAACGACACATTTTTTATCGACGCAGAAGATTTCGAACAGTACAAAGGCCTTGAAGTCCGGCTGAAAGACCTCTGCAATATCAAGCTCGGGGAACGCTCTGAGTTCACCTCTATAGAAAACAAAGCAGTACCCAAGATACAATGGGTGCCTGCAAAGCACACGACTGTGCGCGTAATAAAGCCAGACAAAATCATAAAAGGATACGGCGAGCAGAATATCAAGCTCGCAAAGATTGGCGACGTTGTCCAGTTCGAGCGCTTCGGCTTTGTAAAGATTGAAAAAATCACAGGCCCTCAGGCTGTTGTTGTTTTCGCGCATGATTAGGATCTTTTTTAACTTTGCTTGCCGAATGTTATTTCATGTACGAAGAAGAGCTTGCTGTTGCCATAGAAGCTGCGCAGGCAGCAGGCAAGGTACTAAAAGAAAGCTACGGTCTGGTTCACGAAGAAAGGGAAAAAGAAAACTGGCAGGAAATAGTGACAGAGGTTGATAGGGAAGCAGATTGCGAGATATTCACAGTTATAAACGAGGCTTTCCCCAAGCATACCATATATTCAGAAGAATCTACGCATTATAACAAAGATTATTCTGATTTTGTCTGGTGCATAGACCCTCTTGATGGTACGACAAACTATGTCACGCAAATTCCTTTCTTTTGCACTGCTGTAGGTCTTTTTAAAGGCGGAGAACCTGTAATTGGTGTTGTTTTTAATCCATTAACAAATGAACTTTTCGTAGCGTCAAAAGACAAAGGCGCATTTCTCAACGGGAAAAAAATTAGCGTTTCGAAAAATAGTGATATCAAAAAAACACTAATCAATTTCTGTCATAAGAATAATCCCAAGGAAATAGAGCGCATCGGAAAAGCTTGGTCTCATCTGAAACAGATGGGTCGCGACCTTAGAAGACTCGGCAGCGGAAATCTTGATATTGCATTTGTAGCATGCGGCAGAAATGATGCATACTTCAGCAGCAGCAAGATATTTGATATTGCTCCTGCTTTGATCATAGCCAAGGAAGCAGGCTGCGAAATTACAGACTGGAGCGGCAATGAATGGACGCAGAACTCAGATGGCATCTTAATAACGAACGGCACAAAAATCCATAACAAGCTAGTTGAAGTTCTATCTAAAATATAGTACCCATGTGATTTCAATGAAAGTGGTATTAACAGGCGGTAAGTTCAACAAGATTCATAAAGGTCATCTATGGCTGCTAAGAAAGGCGAAATCTCTCGGCAGCTGTCTCATTGTTGTTCTCGCAAACGACAGCCACAACAAGAGATCTTACGCATTACCAGCCGCAAAGAGGAAAAAATTGGTCGCAGAAACAAAAATTCCAGATAAAGTTATTGTCGGCGATCCTGAAGATTACTTTAGAGTTGTACAGAAGTTCAAGCCCTCTGTAATTGTGCTGGGCTACGATCAGAGACTGCCGCCAAAAACAGGAGATCGTATAAAAAAGATGAAGATAAATATTGTCCGCCTTAAAAAGCATGGAAACTATTCTAGCAAAAACAGTCAAAGAAAATAGATCATTGAAGTGCTTCTATTATCTCCTTCCTGCTTACAGGACCTCTTCTTAATATCTTCTTGTCATCCCATCTGAAAACAGTGGATGCTTTGGATTTTTTCAGATCTCCCGCGTCAATTATGATGTCTGCCTTTCCATCGAAAAGCTTTATGACGTCATTAATTCTGGAACTGTTTTTCTTGCCCGAAATGTTTGCAGATGTCGTCGTTATGGGCTTGCCGAATTGTTTGATTATTTTCATCGCAACTTCATTATCAGGAATCCTGAAACCCTCTCCATCCATTACAAGACTGAAAGGCCCTGGCATGAGTTTTCTGACGAGTTTTTCTTGTTTCCCATTCAATGAAAAATATTTCTTTATCATTTGAATATCAGAAAAAGCCCAGATAAATTTTTTCTCATCATGCCGCTGTTTTACTTCGAAAACTTTCTTCAGCGCCTTTTTGTTTGTCACGTCTGCACCGATGCCGTACTGCGTCTCTGTAGGATAAATAACAAGTCCGCCTTTTTCCAATATAGAAACAGCCGTGTCAACTGTCTTTTTATCACACTCTTCCATGATTCTGGTTCTCATAGTTTACTCTTTGCAGCAATCTTAAAAAATGTTTAGCTCCACCGGATTTCTTTCATGGTGTTTTAGTCAGGTCTTTCAATGATCTTAGCCTTCCGCATATGAAATGCTAGCGAAGAAGATGTACATGAATTAAGCAGCACACTTCACATCCATAAAACATCTACTTCATCCACGCGCCATCGCGAATTGAAATCTGCATCCGTGTTTTTTATCGGCTTCTGCCCTGATGTTGCTGCCATGTAGCCTGCGACTGCTATCATTAAACCATTGTCACCACAGTACTCCAGCGGACAGAAGAATGCCTTTGCATCACGTTCTTCTGCCATGGTCCCGAGCATTTCTTTTAGTCTCTTGGATGCAGCAACGCCGCCGGTAAGCAGAAGCTCTGTCTTTCCGGTGTGCGCCATAGCCCTCTCAGTGACTTCCGTCAGCATAGCATAGCACGTCTCCTGGAAAGAGAAGCAGAGATTGTTAAGCTGCGTTTTGTCTTTCTTGTATTTACCGAGAGCAGCAGTAACAATTCCAGAAAAAGACAAGTCCATGCCTTTGACAACATATGGCAGTTCTATATATTTCCTTTCACACTGTTCTGCAAGCGTTTCAAGTACAGGTCCTCCAGGCTGTCTGCCATCTGTTTCTCTTATGAAAACATCTATAGCATTCCCTATGGGAATATCCTCTGTCTCTCCAAGAACACGATATCTGCCAGATGCATATGCAATGATCTGCGTGTTTCCGCCGCTGACGTATATTACAACAGGATCCTTTGCTCCTGTAATGAATTTGGCTATTTCTATATGTGCAACAGGATGGTTGACCTCAATGATTTTTTTGTTCGGCAGTGTCTTCACAAAATCAACAACAGCTTTCAGGCAAGGCGGCAGGCCGGGACCTTTTGAATAGGCGATATAGTCGATGTCATTAAATGAAATACCTGCAGTTGCAATGACTTCATCAAAAACTCTTTGCGCATGCTTGCGGTGATGCTCTGCAGCTTCTGCTGGATGTATGCCGCTGCCTTTCTTTGGTATGTACATGTTCTTGACATTTGAGAGTATTTTCTTTCCATCAAATATGCCGACTCCCCATGTGTGGGCAGTGCCTTCAATTCCCATGACTATCATATTCTGTTCTTTAGAAGAAATGAATTTAAGCGATTATAATTAATTCCGTTTATACACTTTTTCTTCTGTTTTATATTCTGTTGCTGTCTGTATGACACCTCTGCACTTTCCTAGACATATCCCAATAGAGAAACAATGAATGCATGGCATATATTTCATTTATCAGCCCGTCAATAAATAACTATGTCTTGACTTCCTGCACCTGCGCCCAACCGCACTTGCCGCAGTATTTCCTGTTCTTGTACACAGCTAAAAACGTCCCAGCTCCGCAGCGCGGACAGTACTCGCCCTTGCGCTCAGCTTTACCACCCTGCACAGAATATAATTTCCATACCTGTACCTTTGTGTGCTTCTTCTTGGACCTGGGCCGTTCCTTCTGCGATTTCTTCTCTTTTTTGGGCTTCTCTTTCTCAGGTCTGGGCTCTTCTTGATATCGTGGCATGTTTACTAGTCAGCTCCTTGATCGACTATGATATGTTATGCTGTTTCTGAATTCTCTTCGGTCTTTGCTTCTTCACCTTTCGCTTCAGCAGTCGCTGTCTCTTCTTTTTTCCCGCCAGCAGCAACTTTCTTCTCGCTCCACACAAAAACCTTGGCATAAGATTTTGCAACCCCGCCTTCTGTGTAGATCCCTCTGACATCCGTGTTTTCAATATTATACCCGAACTGCTTTGCGATCATCTCCAGCAACGCAGCCTTTCGCGGTGTCGCCTCATTCTCGTGATTAATTTCTATGCGAAGCTCTTTCCTCTTAAGGTGCGGGTTATGCCGCTCATTTTTCAGTTCCAGTTTCATGCTGATTGTCTCCATATAATTTCTAGTCTATTGTATGGTTCTATGTTTTTGTCACCATCATAAACAGGGGCACACGTGGAACTTTCTCATTGCGCACAGCGTACAGCTCTACCATCTTTACACCTTCACCGCATATTTCCCAGGAGCAGTGATGCCAAGCCGTTTTGCGATCTCTGACTCCACATCAAATATTACAACCACGCCCTGGAAGCTTGTAGTAATGTCTGTGCTGTGGCACACAGGGCACACACTGCCTTTCACTAATATCCTCTTGCACGCTTTGCATGCTTTTTTCATTTTCAAAACACCTTACAAATGGTAAGAATTTTACTGATAATGTCGTCCTAAAAACATATCCGGCATTATAAACGCTCCTTTACTTCTTGCCTTTCTCCTTTTTCTTCTTTTCTTTTTCAATCCAGTCAAGAGAACCCATGTGAGGCTGCCTCATCGTCAACGAAATCTTGCTCCTCCCCTTGCCCAGCGAGACACCTACAACGCGCGCTCTTATGAGATCCCCTTCCCTGAGCTTGTTGCCTGTCTTCTTTCCTGTGAATATAGCGCCCTTGGGATCGTAGGATATTTTGTCATCCATGACCTGCGAGACATGAACAAGCGCGTCCAGCGGGCCTATGCGCGTGAACGCCCCAAACTCTGTGACATCCACAACCTCGCCTGTCACTATTTCATTCAGCTCAGGCCTGTACACAATGACCTTGAATTCAGCAGGGTAGTGTATGGCTCCATCCTCAGGCACAATGCTGCCCTCGCCTACGCTCAATACCTCTGTCACCGTCAGGAACACCCCATAGTCTGGATGTATGTTCCCTTCTATTGCGTCCTGAAGGCTCTGTTTCACAGCTTCCTGGAGCTCCAGGTCAAATTTCGCCGGCAGGACCCGCACCTCGTCTTTCACAGTCAGGATTTTGAACATGTTCTCTCCTCTAATTGGAAAATAGCAAACTCATAAAGAACATATGTTCTTTCGTCGTAAGAGTTTTAAAGGTATCTTTGAGCGACATCAGATAACAGGCTTTACAACATTTGTATTGAAAATTAAACCGTTACTGCAACAATCAATGGAGCAATCAATAATGATATCGTATTCATCACTTTAATAAGTGAATTTATCGCAGGCCCGGCAGTGTCCTTCGATGGATCCCCGACAGTATCCCCGACAACAGCAGCTTTGTGTGCATCACTACCTTTGCCCCCAAGATTGCCGCTTTCGATATACTTCTTCGCATTATCCCATGCCGCGCCTGAGTTCGCAAGCATGAGCGCAAGAGCCAGCCCAGAAACTATCGATCCTGCCAGCATCGCCCCAAGAGCCTCGGGACCAAGCAGCAGCCCAATGATTACAGGAGCAAGCACAGCAATCAGCGCAGGAATTGTAAGCTCTCTAAGAGCAGCCTTTGTGCTGATGTCCACTGCTTTCTTGTAATCGGGCTTCGCCTTTCCGCTCATTATTCCCTTTATCTCCCTGAACTGTCTGCGTACTTCTTTGACAATCAGGTGCGCCGCATTTCCTACAGCTTTCATTAAATATGACGAAAAGAGAAACGGGATGACGCCTCCGATGAGCAATCCGACAAGCACGGGAGCTTTGGTAATGTCTATGCTTGTCAGCGAAGTTGCTTCTGCGAATGCCGCGAGCAAAGCCAGCGCCGATAGTGCTGCAGATGCGATCGCCACGCCTTTTGTCGTCGCCTTTGTTGTGTTGCCCACTGAATCTAGTGCATCTGTTACCTTGCGCACTTTCGGCGAAAGGCCGGACATCTCCGCAATGCCGCCTGCATTGTCGCTTATCGGGCCGAATGAGTCTATGCTCATCACCATGCCTGTTATCGAGAGCAATCCCAATGCTGCAAGCGCAATGCCAAACACGCCAGCCAGTGCATATGAAAATATTATTGCAAGGCAGATGATTATGACAGGAATTATTGTTGACTTCATGCCCACAGATATGCCTGCTATGATGTTTGTCGCAGCCCCCGTCTCCGAAGCGCGGGCGATGCTCTGCACAGGCGGCTTTGTTTTTGATGTGTAGTAGTCAGTAACCATTGCAATGATGATCGTTGTTATCAGCCCTGCCAATGTCGCCCAGAACAGCTTGACATCCAGTCCCATGCGGACAGTCATGGCATAAAATCCTATCGCAGCGAGCACAGCAGCGACAAGCATGCCCCTGCTCAATGCAGACCATATGTGTTTTTCATTGTTTGTTCGCACAGCAAAAAGTCCGGCAGCAGACGCGATTATGCCCACAGCGCCTATAGCAAGCGTATACAGAATGCCGTTTGTGCCAAGAGCAAAATTGCCCAGAATCATCGCAGCCAGCAGCGTGACAATATAGCTCTCAAAAAGATCAGCGCCCATGCCTGCGCAGTCACCTACATTGTCACCTACATTGTCTGCGATCACAGCAGGGTTGCGCGGGTCGTCTTCTGGTATGCCTTTCTCTATCTTTCCCACGAGGTCAGCCCCTACATCAGCAGCTTTTGTATAGATCCCTCCGCCAACTCTGGCAAAGAGTGATATCAGTGATGCTCCAAAGCCGAATCCAATTATCATGTTCGGATCCTTGAACAAAACAAACAGCACAATCATGCCCAGCAGACCAAGGCCGACAATAGAGAAGCCGGTCACAGCCCCGCCCCTGAATGCGACATTCAGCGCATCTCTCACGCCATTCTCAGCCGCTTTTGCAGTGCGCACATTCGCTCTGACAGAAATCATCATGCCTATATATCCAGCAAGCGCCGATAGGACCGCACCAGCAATGAACGATAGCGCTGCTGCTGTGCCCAGGAAAAGGTAGATGACAATTGCAAGAATTACAGCAAAAATTCCGACAGTTTTATACTGCCTGTTCATGTACGTGACAGCACCATCACGGATCGCATGAGAAATTTCCTGCATCTTCTGGTTGCCTTTGTCACGCCTCAGAACAGACCAGCCCAAAACAAGCGCGACAAGCAATGCCAGAATCCCCGACCCGACTGCAAATTCTAAAGCCATTTTTCATCCTCTTTTTCAGCAATCACTTGAAAAGAATCTTTTTAAGCTTTGAGAATCTGTTTCATTTTGCTATCGGAAACCATAAGCTTTAGCTGGTGGAGAAGACTTTTCCAACTTTATTCTCGTCTTTCCGATTTTATCATAAATTGTTTCTGAAGATGCTATAGGTTTGTCTCTGCTTAATACAGCATGAAAAGCGTCAAATACGCCGACATTTTCATCTTTGATAAGATGCGCGACTTCCATACACTCTTCCTGTGTCATCCCATCTACGCTAACTAATTCGAATATCGAGCCGATGACATTTTCCAGATCTAAAGAAAGTCTATCAGATACTAATGCTATTTCTATAATAGCCGCAATACTTGTTGTTATTTTATTTTTATTTTCATTAAGTATTTTTTGAGATTTGTCTTTCAGCCAGTCATCTTTTTTGATCAATGCCAGCAAAAAGTCTGCCTCTGCATATATCATTTATGCTCACTTCTGTTTTCGCAATTTTTCAAGCCTTTTTAATTTTTCAAGAACTTCTTCAGTTGCAGATTCCTGTGCTATTTTTTTCAAGTCTGCTATAGACAGGTCTTTGGGAATCTTCTCACCCTCTTTTTGCAGTGTTGTTATAGGATCCTTAGGCAGCGGCTTGAGCAGAATACCCTGTCGTGTTTTGATGGCTACAAACCTCTGTTCAGGGTCTTCTACAACCTCTTTAGGCAACGTTATCCTTCGCCTTTCATCTAAAGTCAGTACAGCCATATCATTACCTGTTAAACATTGTGTGGGTAAGTATTTAAATTTATGGGTAATAAATAGAAATAGTGGGTAAAAATAATTATTTACCCATTTAGACAAATTTGATATCAGAGAATCATTCTTCCACAACAAGCTTCTTTTGGCGGAGCCGCAGCACAGGAACATTTCTTGCCTTCAGCTCTTTTATCAGCGCCCTGTCATTCGTCGCAACTATATAATTATACCTTTTTGCAGCTTCCAGTATTGCCTCGTCTGTTTTCTTTTTCACAGATTTTATGACCCTCACATTCTTCATTTTTGCAAGAATCAGCGCAGCCCTTGCCTGCAAGCCTGCTTTTGTCTTTTTCATGGCCAGTTTTTCCAGCTCCTCAAAGCACTTGTCAAGGGTAAAAAAATCAGCTGCGATTTCCTCGTAGATGTTTGCCTTGAACTGCAAAGGCGCCAGCAGCATGTTTGTATCGAGAAGGGCTTTTTTCATGACAAAAACCTTTTCTTGTATATTTTATCGTGATGATCCAGATCCAGAAATTTAACTGCTTGTTCATTTTCTTCTATTTTGAAAACGAGAACAAAAGGGCTGAATAAATGGACTCTTCTGATATTTTTAAGGTCGTATCTTAGAGGTTTGTAGTGATGTGGATTGAGAACAATTTCTGTTATCCTTTTCATCGCAATTTCGTAAAGCTTCCTATTTTTCTTGTATAGCTTTTTTAAAGTATTCTGCACATCGCTGTCTATAACTATTTTATACATTTTCTATCGCTTTTTTTAGCTCATCAATACTAGAAAAAGTTCTAAATTTACCTTTTTTATCGATCTTTTTGATTTTTTTTATATAACTTGCTCTAACAGTCCTGAGGCTGTCAATTTCCTCTTTTAATTCAGCCATTTCATTTTTGATGAATTCTATGTCGTTTGATATTTTTTCTAACAACCCTTCCATAATATCACAATAAACATAAGCACTTAGAGCTTATTTAAACATTTTGGAACATCGGCCTGACATGCGCTTTCTTCACTAGCACAGTGTAAATTTTTTTTGCGGCTTTACAGAATGCGCGTCGCAGGAGAGAACTACGGGAGAAAAATCCCTGAACAGGCCGCGGTTTTTTTTATTCTCTTTGAGGTTTCGCGCATCCAATAGACCAGTAGACCTCCACGTTATTATTCCGCACGCGAAGTGCAACATCGCAATGTAAGTGCGAGAGCGTATGTGAGTTGTGAATTCGAACAGTTTTGCAAGCTCACGAATTTCGTCAAAGTCGTAACCTTTGTCAAGACACAAATTTTGTTTTTTCCTTTTTGTCGGCCGTGGCATGTTTGCTTCGATATTTTCAAGAGTTTCTTCGGCGAGTTTCATGTCATGGCGATTCGCACCAGTCTATGCCTTTGAGCTTGTCGTACTTCAGAAGCCCTAACCTCCAAAACTCTTCAAACACGCCAGCTTGCGTCCATTCAATAAATCTTCGGTGCGTTGACGAAGAAGAACAAATTTTTGTCTGTCTCAGCGCGTTCCTGTCAGGAACGCGTGACCACACTGATAAAGAATTAGCAAGCCCGATATTTATCCCTATCGGGATAGGCTCTAAATTCTTCAGAACCAAATAGTGGAATTTCGTAAGATAATGAAACTTGTTTTGACATATACCTGCATATTTTGTAAAATTTTATAAAGCTATCATTCACAGCTTCTTTATCTTTCCGGGGCGCGGCTCGAAGCATGAGCCTTCCTCAAGAAGCTCGTTTATTAGTGCGTCAAGCTCGTTATCTGAGATGCCAGCAGCCTGAATGAGCTCCTGATAGTCGCAGCCGTTGCCTGAGTCAAGCGCCTCGATAAGCTTGAGGACCTCTGATTTGCCTTCTTTTTCCTGGGGGCTGGCCTGCTGCTGCAAAAATGCTTCGACTTCTTCCTGTTCAAGTCCGAATCTTTCTTTCATGATTCTGACGAGTTCTGAGGCATCCGCAACCTGCTGCTGATATTCTAGAACAAGCTGCCTTTTTCTCTCTGCTTCTTTTTCCTGTTCCTGGATTTCCAGGCGGCGCAGCAGTTCAATATTCGGGTCATTAATTTTGGTTATAACCTCAGGCAGCAAATAAACTTCGCTTTGATATTCCTTTATTCTAGCGATAATATCAATTATATCCCCCTTCTCAATGTTTTCAAGCATGGACAATGCGCTGAAAACCTTTGCCCTTATTGTGTCTGAGCCGTCATCCAGTGTCAGGGCAGCGAACTTTCCACTCTCTGAGACAAACTTGTCCACAACAGTTGCTAGAATGCGCACGCGCGAAAGGCGCTGGCCTGCAGGCGAAAGGACGTAGCTGGGATTAAATCCTTCCTGCACAAAAAACTTTCCCTTTCCTATTGCCCCAATGCCTGTTTTTAGTGCTGTGAGTCTTTTGTTTTCCATAATTATTCAACCCATCAAGCTTACTTAAGCTTTTGCCAAAGGGATGAAATGTGAAAAGTGATTGTTTGCTTCTCTTGTTTCATTATCGTTTTCTTAATCTCCCAAACTAGGGAGATATTACACCTTCCTGATGAAGCCTGCGCGTGGCTCGAAGATTGCTCCGTCTCTTAGCAACCGGGCTACGACTTCGTCCACGCCTTCAATGCCGCGGTTCTCTGCCTCTGCGCGTATGTCTTCTAATGCTATCTCTTTGGACTCTTTCTGGAGCGTGTCTATGATTTCCATGACAAGCGATATCTTCTTCCTCTTGCTTGCAGGCATGCCGCCCTCTATGCGGTCTATGTCGATGGTGCCTGTTTCGTAATCATAACCCAGCTGCGTGAGCGAGTACTTCATGAGCCTTATTGCCCTGTCTGCATCCTCCATCCTCACTTTTGTATCAAGACGGATTTTTGCCGAGGCTTCTGCCAGACGTATGAGCGCTTCGTACTGCCTCAGCGTTATGCTCACTGTGTTGGTTTCCTGGGTCACATTGCGGTTTCTCATGTCTACATAGAAATCTTTCAGCGCCGCAGCAGCTTCTTCTGTCAGTTCCATGTCCTGGATATGCTTAGCATATGCTATGTATTTTCGCAGAAGGTTTCGGCCAATAATGGGCTCTGCGATCTGAGGGAAGCGCCTTGTTGAAATTATATGGTCAGCGAGCTTTGCATCTGTTGCTTTGTCTGGCTTGTCTTTAAGGGCGAACTTCAGGTCAAACCTGCTGAGGAGGGTTTCTGGGATTTGTATTTGCTCGGCAACAGACTTGAAGGGATCAAAGCGGCCATATTGCGGATTAGCGCCGGCGAGCACTGCTGTCTGCGCAGGCAGGGTTGCGACTATGGACGCCTTTGCTATGCTCACTGTATTGTGAAGAACCATGCCGTTGGAAACAAACACTTCTCCGGGCACAGTTATATCGTAAACCCACTTTTCAGACTTATTTTCGATTTTTTCTACTTTTTTAATTCTGCAGAGTGCGATATCCCCTGGCAGTTTTTCGGAATAGGTAACTCTATAGCTTTTGTGTCTTAAAAATTCTTTTATTTTTTCATTTTTTCTAGGTTCGGAAAAACCTATTCCATCCACAAAATTCCTGAGGTTCTCAGAACCGGTAATTGTAACACTATATATCCTTTGTTTTGTCCTTCCGGCAGGCTCAATGCTTCTTATGTAAGCCGCAACAGAAAACCTCAGCAGAAGCTCGTGAAGCTGGCTCGCCAGGGTCTCGCTAGCAGTTGTATATGTAACATACAGGCTATCCTTCCTTCCAAATACAGACCCGTCCCCGTCAAACATGGCACGGAGCATCAGAGCTATCTTATCGTTCCTGCACCTGAAAATAACGGATGGTATCTTTTTCTTGTAAGAATTTTCAAGCAGGGAAGGCTCTATGGCTTCCACAAAATTCTTCAATTCCGCAGAGATATATCGAAGCATTGTCCTGCCCGGCTTCTTCTGCACGCAGGGCTTAAGCCCAAAAAGCATATGTGCAGTATTTTCAAAATCGTTCAATAAAGCTTCTTTTGAATTTGTAAATACAATTCCAGACTTTTTGCCTCTGTTTATTTCATGTGACCCTTCTGAAATTACATAACCTATAAATTTACAAAATTGTGGAGAGTTATGTACAGGCACTTTGATATGTTTTGCATTGTATTTACGCACAAATATTTCAGCTGGGTTTATATCGAGTCCCTGTTCATCCCCTGCAATTGGCATCGTTCTTACAATAGGGAAAAATTCACCATTAGAAATTTCTTCGGCTGGCTTTTCAATAAATTTAATACCATTGAATACGAAACACGGGTGGCTGGGGGTTACAACCAAGCTTTTCCCATTTTGCAGCGTAATTTTATAGAAAAATTCTGGTGCTATGTGCTTGCTCACTCTTATGGCATTTTTGGGCATAATTTTGTGGAAATCAGTTGCAAATATCTCCGGGCCATTTAACTTCACAAAATAGCAGTCATCACCTTTTCTTATTTTGCCCTTGTTTTCTTTGAATATATCTTCTACAAGCTCTCTTATTGGCTTGATCTCCCCATTTGAAAGTGTCACCGGCGTATCTCCATGGTAGCTTTCCACGCTCATGGCCTCGTGCATTGCTATCTGATCGTCGCGGCTCATCTTGTCGAACTCGTCTATGCCTATCAGGCCCTTGTTGCAGAGGATGAGCGCGCCCGCCTCGAGCACCCAGCTGCCGATGACCTCGTTCTTTATCACGCTTGCCGTGTTATGGATAATCAGGCCGTTGGCCACAAAAGAGTGCTCGCCTTCTACCGTAATGTCATAAACGAAATCCTGGCCATCTATTTCTTCTAACTGCATGATTTCGTCCCAAAAGATGCCAGAACCTGCTACAACAGATTTAGGGCATGCTATAGAGTCGCCTTCCATCAAATCACCGGCTTTTATCCAGTCCAAAGTCCCTTTTTCTTGTAGAAGCACTAGAGCAGAGCTGTTGTTGGGATTTTGAATTTTGGCCAGCACGAGCACTGGCATGGGGTTATTTTCAGTAACCACGATCTCTTTCCCTGACGCAGTTCTTATTTTGATCATCTTTGAGGGAGAGGTAATTTTCCACAAATGTGTAATTTTCACGGGCTTTATCTTTAGCGAATCTTGGACAAGCGACATAACTTTTGGGCCGTCGATTTCTGCTCCCCAAATGCCTTCCCTCTCTTTTTTCAGATAGCACGAATACATTTCAACAAAGTCTCCTATTTTCACAATAGCCCCAGTTTCCAATGGGATTAGCGTATCGTAAATTGTGCAAAGCCCAGCCCCTGTCACTCCGCTCCCGGAAACGTAGCGGCCGCGCGGGACCAGCGACGTGACAAGCTTCAGAAGGACGCTTTTCCCTACAGCCGGGTCGCCTGTCAGCAAAATATGCACGTTGCCGCGTATCCTGGAACCATCAGGAAGGCGATGCGCGATGCCGCTGAAAAGCTGCAGCACAACCGCCTCCTTTATCTCCTCGAATCCCCACAGGCCGGGAGCGATGCTCATCTTGAGCTTCTCATAGACATTCGGGTCCTTTGCCAGCTCCAGTATTTTTTTCTCGTCCTCGGGCGTGATCTCGAGCTCCTCGAACTCGATCTCGCTCGGCTCCACGTAGTTCGCCTCGATGTATACGTCCATCTTCGTGCTCAGCTTGCCCTTGATGCGCTTGGGAAGATCCTTCAGGACTCCCGTGATCGTCAGCCTGCTGCCTGGATCTGTTTTTTTCTGCATGCGCGGCGTTGTCAGGTCTTCCTTCAGCAGAATCGCTATCTCGCCCGGCTGCTCGCCTGTGGTTATCTCAAAGGGTTCTATACCCTGCAGCCATCTGACATCGTAAAGCTTTTTTTCGATAAGCGGAAAGTCTCCGCGGCGGCCGCACTCACATTGCCCTGGTTTCTGAAGAATATTCGTTTCCTGCGGAACAGGGATTTTCTTTGAACACTCCGGGCATTCAAACACAGCCTCGTAAATCTGCGGCTTCACCTCTGAGGCAGCTTTGATGGTTGCATCTATTGTCCATAAACTGTTAAGGTGTGCGGCACGCAGATTCCTGATCCTGATATTCCTGCTTTCAGGCAGGTTGCGGAAGCGCATGTGAATCTTCTCCTGAACAATGTTTTCAGCAGCTTCGCGGAATGCTTTCAGGACATTGTAAGGGTCTTCCAGCAGCTGGTCTGCTGTCACGGGGTCGAACTTGTCAAACACTGAGTAGTCAATGACAACTGCCTTGTCCTCGTTCAGTGCATTGTGCAATTCTGCAAGATAATTTTCGCGCAAGAACTGCTCGAGGTGCAGGAGATCCATACTCTTTAAGATGATGTTAAAGCTTATTAGACTTTGGGGGCAGTTTCTTTATTTCTAGTGGAAAAACCGGAGGATGGGAAACGGGTTACGCCTTCAGGCTCCTGAGCGTTGTCTCAAGCTTGTGCACTGCTTTCTTCACTGCATCAAGGGACTTTGCGCCTGCGCAGACCACTCTACCGGACGAGAACAGAAGGAACGCAACCTTAGGTTCGTAAATCCTGTACACCAGCCCCGGGAACTGCTCGGGCTCGTACTCGCTGTTCTCAAGCTGGAATGCAAGCTGGTCTAGGTTAAGGTCGCGGCCGAGATTGACAGCGACAACAATATTCTCAATCTTGACTTTCAGGTTGTTCTCATTGAAGCGGATGCCTATTTTCTTTATGTTCTTCACGGTTTTCTTCAGAGCGAGCTTTGCAGCAGAGGTGGAACGTGCACCGACACAGATGATTTTTCCTGACCTGAATATGAGCGTTGCCACGCGCGGCTCGTCTAATCTGTACACAAGGCCGGGGAACTGCTCGGGCTCGTACTCGCTTGATTCCAGAACATTGAGAAGCTTGTCCAGGGATATAATTTTCTTGATGTCTGTAGAAGCCACGACGTTTTCTACTTTTATTTTTTCTGGCATTTGGAAGAACACCCCAGTCAGAATGCGCCGTCGGCGCCAAGTATTTGGCCTATTTAAATGCTGGTATTTAAATACGACGCAAAGTATTTAAATAGTGAATGCGGGCATAGTACTATCATGCTTTACAGGGACGTGCTGGAGTACAAAACAAAAACACAAGAAAAGCGCGATATCACCAAAGATGTGCAAGAGCTTGTAGACAAATATGGCGTGAAAGACGGGATCTGCAATATTTTCATACAGAGCACGACAGCTGGACTGATGATCAATGAGGATGACAGGATGCTGATTGCGGATATTGAAAAGATGCTGGACAGGATTGCGCCAACAGACAAGCTCTACCAGCATCCTGAAAATGCGTACAGCCATATCAGAGCTGCGATATTCAAGAATAATCTTAATATTCCCATAGCTGGCGGGAAGCTGCTGCTAGGAACATGGCAGAACATCATGCTGTGGGAGTTTGATGTAAAGGAAAGGGAAAGAACAGTTGTAGTGACGATAATTGGCGGCTGACACGACTGTAAGAACTTTTCTCTCAGGAAGAATTTAGAGGATATACACGCTGGTTGATCTTAATGGCGTACTAATTGAAGCAGTAGCTCGTGGCGGATCCTTGGTAGATTTTATTTCAGAGAGTAGCAAAAGCCTAAGCTGCACATGGTTTCTATAGCGCCAAAGAACTTTATATATCACCGAGAATTATATGCTTATTCAGAGACGATTAAGATGGGAAATTTCATCTGGTTTGTAATAACACTGATGGTTACACTGAGCAATATCCTGCTTAGTGTTTTTCTTTATTATGAACTCCAGATGTTGAAGTCAAAAAACAAGAGAATGAAGGAACTCAAAGACATCTGCATGTACTATGCCACTGGCATGATGATCGCGCTTATTCTGGCTATAGCATTATTCGGCGTTACCAATCCGCTCCTCTAAATTCATTTTTAAGCTTGTTCTTTAAAATCTTTGCATGAAACTCGCATCGCTCATAAGCGGCGGAAAGGACTCCATGTATTCTGCCTACCTCTGCAAAAAATCCGGGCACAGCATTGAGTTTCTGCTTGGAATGGTTTCTGAAAACAAGGAGAGCTACATGTTTCATACACATAATATTCATCTGCTGGAGACAATTTCTGAAATAACCATGATACCACTGATCATGGGAAAAACAAAAGGCGTCAAAGAGGAAGAGCTTAAGGACCTGCGTGATTTGCTGGCTAAAGTTAAAGATAAAGTGGATGGCATCACGACTGGGGCAATAGCAAGCAACTACCAGAAGCAGCGCGTAGACAATATCTGCGCAGAGCTTGGCCTGCAAAGTGTTGCGCCTTTCTGGGGGCGCGAGCCTGCAGATGTGCTGAAGGAAATGCTGGCAAACGGCTTTGAGATCATCATTGTAGCTGTGGCTGCGCCGCCGCTTGATGCGTCATGGTTAGGAAGAAGGATAGATAGCAAGGTTGTAGATGATTTAGTTGAGCTCAATAAGAAATACGGCATTCATATCGCTGGGGAAGGCGGCGAATATGACTCGCTTGTCGTGAGCTGCCCTATGTACAATGGAAAAAGGATATTTGTTGAAGAAGCTGAGAAGGTATGGGACGAGAAAACAAAATCAGGAACACTAAATATCAAGAACATCAGATTAGTTGATATGTAATGAGGGGCTTGTAGCTTTGTTAGCTTGCCGGTTAGCTTGACCCGAAATACCCCTAGAAACAGCGCTAAAACTGGCATTTTGAACGGGTAAAATGGTACTTCCGAGCATAAACCACACCAACGGCTACTTTTGCTCTTAATTGTACGTCTTTAGATAAATAGATTTCTGTGACTGAGAA
>CAYJMB010000009.1:0-1532 GCA_964371455.1 uncultured archaeon
ACCTCCAGCTAAAACTCGCAGAGCTCATGCAGAGAGAAGTGAGATTATTGTAAACTTTAAATAAAACCCTGCAAGAGATGTGCTGCCATTTGCTGCAGGATGAGAATGAGCGTATCAAACAAGTCTGCTGCTTCGCGCTCGTTGCATTGAAACATCATTACCACTCAACTGTAACAAAAATGTATATCCTTAAAAAGTGTATCTATTCAGTCGTAGCTTTCAATTGTCCACCACTTCTTAGTTATAATTATACACTTCCATGCTCATCCCTTGAACTGCTTCACAAGCTCATCCAGCGTGCCTGCTTCTGCGATTGTCAAGTTCAGCTTTTCGCCTATGTTCACTTGCATAGACTCGTAGCTCACCCTGCAGTGCTGTGTGGAGCCGACCTGCCTGCACTGCCTCGTCCTTATGGTCTGGCTTTCTACTGCCTGTCCTTTCGGCACCACAAATACAGTTGCCCCGCCGCTCTTGGCAGCCCTGGCCTTTTCAAATATCGAGCCTACCCTCCCTATTCTTCCGTTTTCATCTATAATGCCTGTTGTCATGACATCGCTTCTCGGTGTTTCGTTCCTGAGGCCAAAGACAATAGAAACAGCCATGCTGGATCCAGCAGAAGGCCCTTCTATAGAAGTTGCATTGACATCAATATTAAAAATTACATCCGTAGTACTGAGATCAAGGTTTGTAGAGCGCGCGGCAGCTTTCACAGCCTTTTGCGCTGACTGCTGTGTGTCACCAAGGGTGATTACATTGACGACATTGACAAGTACTTTTCCTGTGCCTGGCTTGACGTCTGTTGTCAGCTTCCCGAGAACGCCTTCACCAGATGTATCAACCGCAGGAATGCCAATGACAACCTGAGAACTGGAAGCAAGTTGCACCGGTGTTTCTGGAACAGTTGTCCTGAAAGGCAGCAGGAACGCTCCCACAGCTACACCAGCCAAGAAAATCCCGATAACAATTATTGCAAGATCTAAACGATTCCTTTGCCTTTTCATAATCAGCACACCTTTATGGATCTTGTATTCATGACATCTTCAGATACATACAGTATCTTGCCCATCCTCGTTGCAAGAGCAATGGCATCGCTGGGCCTCATATCAATTTCAAGAATCTTATCTCCTTGTTTGAGGACCATTTTTGCCTTGTACACATCATCCTCAAACCTGTCAATCTTTATCTGCAGGACCTTGATAGCAAAATTGTCCAGCACATCCCTGAAAATATCATGCGTGAGCGGCCTTGTGCTCACAGAACCCTCAATGCCGTGCGAGATGGAAAATGCCTGGTCTTCGGTAACATCAAATGTGACAGCCCTGCAAGCATGCGTAAGGAAAACAGCGGTGCCCTCTATGCTGACATTGACAGGCGCCAGCCCTGCAGTGGGTTGCTGCTCTTCTATCTGCTCTGTGACTGCTGCTATTTCCGGGTTAAGGACAGGCGCGACATAAATACCTGCGGCAAAAGCAGCCAATAGCAAGACGAATGCAGCAATAATCTTGTACTGCTTTTTGTCTCTCATTCTGCCT
>CAYJMB010000009.1:1632-7990 GCA_964371455.1 uncultured archaeon
TAGCAAGACGAATGCAGCAATAATCTTGTACTGCTTTTTGTCTCTCATTCTGCCTCTCATGCCATCACTCTTCATATTCAACAGTATAATAAATTCTCCTGTTGTTTTTGCCCCTGTTCTCCACAGAGAGCAAAACGATTTTCCCGATTTCCCTGGTGTTCTTTACCTGCGTGCCGCCATCAGCCTGCAGGTCAATGCCGGGAATTTCCACGATTCGCAACTCTTTGATTTCAGGCGGCATAGCATTTGCAAGTTTTACAACACCAGGAATCTGCAGCGCCTGTTCACGCTCCAGAAAATATACTCTGACCTCAATGCCGCTTTCTACGATGCTGTTCGCCTCGCCAATAAAGCCCTGTATTTTCTCCTTGTCCATGGACTCAAGAGAAAAATCTATTCTTGACTTGTCTACGCCCAGCTGGTTCCCTGTCGCGAGAGCCCCCGCTTCCTTGTACATGACCGCATCAATGATATGTGCAGCAGTGTGCATCCGCATGAGCTTGTATCTGCGTCCCCAGTCTATGGTGCACACGACCTCTTGGCCAGCTGAAATTCCCTCCCTGTCAACTTCGTGCCATATTTTGCCGTCTCTTTTGAAAACATTTACGACATTATAAGTTTCATCTCCCGCCTTAATGGCACCGAAGTCTGCCGGCTGCCCGCCGCCATTGGGATAAAATGCCGTCTGGCTGAGCGCAACATGCGTGCCGTCTACTTCTGAAACAACGGCAGAAAATTCCCTCAGATACGAATCAGTCATATAAAGCGGATTCATGTTCCGATTATTGCACCGAAATCTTAAAATAAGTAGCCAGCACATAATAATTAAGGAGATGTTATAGATGGCAAGAAGAAGAGCACGAAAAGCAGCAGCAAAGTAAACCTGAAAAGAAATTTTAGTGGATGTTTCTTTGGCATTCTTTAATTTTTATTATATTTTGTATTTTATTAGTAGAAGGACAAAACTACAGTTCTACGAGAGTCTGGAAATCTTTTTCACGGCATTCACGAACATTTCGGCGTCATTCTCATTATTATAAAGATAAAGGGATGCGCGCACAGAGCCGTTGATTTTATGCGTGTTAAACCAGTTGTGGCAGCAGTGGTAGCCTCCTCTCACAAGCACATCATATGAATCAAGCATTATAGCGGCTTCCCTGGAATCTATGCCATTTATCCCGAATGACAGAATGCCCCCGCCCTCTTCCGGTACGCCGCCTATTATGGAAATGCCTTTTATACATTCTATTCCTTCTGTCATTATTCGTCTAAGGCATGCCTCATGTTTTTCTATATTTTTCAGCCCTATGTGCCTGAGGTAGTCAGTAGCAGCTGCAAGTCCTAGTGCGCCTGCATAATCCTGAAGGCCGGCCTCGAATATATGCGGCGGTTTCATAAATTCAGGCTTCCCGTCCTTTACATTGGCAACAGTTCCGCCGCCCACGATGAAAGGCTTCATCTTCTCTGCAGTCTGCCCGCTTATATAGACACCACCGATGCTGGGACCCAGCATCTTGTGCCCGGAAAATGCGAGGATATCGCATCCAATTCTCTTTACATCAATTTCTTTATGCGGAACGCCCTGAGCGCCATCAACAACAAAGGTTGCGCCATAATCACGGCATATTTTTCCGATTTGTTTCAGAGGAAATTCCATTCCGTCAATATTTGACGTATGAAGCACTGAAACGACTTTCGTCTTTTTTGTTATCATCTCAGCGAGATTTTCCATATCAAGCATCCCGTTGTTAGTCGTAACTGTTTTGTGGCCGAATCTTGCCCATGGAAGAAAATTCGAATTGTGCTCCTTGTCGCTTGTAATAACTTCGTCTCCTTCCTGCAGCCTGAGGGCATTCGCAGCAAGGTTGATGCCTTCTGTGGTATTCCTTGTGAAAGCGACTTCCTCAGGCTTCGCGCCGATAAATTTTGCTGTCTTTTTTCTCGCTTCCTCAAACTCTTCTGTCACGCGCCTGCCCAGCCTGTGGCTGCTTCTTTCGCCGCATGATGGGAATTCATAGAAGTACCTTCCCATGGCTTCCACTACTTGTCGCGGCTTCAGCGCCATGCATGCACTGTCCAGGTACGCTATCTTTTGCTGAAGCACAGGAAAGTCCTGGCGTATCTTTTCTACATTCATCTCCTCGTCTCCTTTTGTTGTTCGAAATCATGTGAAGCAATAAATTAAAAACAAAAACAGTTTATCCGAGACATTCCGCATATCTGTCAGGGTGATGGCCCATATGCTCTCTCCATTGCGCATCTGTGTAGCCCGCAGGCGTGGCACACTTGTCAGGGAGCTCGCTCTCCAATGCCTTTCTGTAGTCAGAGCCTGAATAGTCCGGCGCCGCAACAAGCGTGTATACAGAGAACGCCAGCACCACGACAGCAATGGAAATGGCCGCTATCACAACCAAATTGCTCATATTTTCACCTCCAAAATCTTGTATTTTTCATTGAAAAACATTGCAATGCTTAATCCCAGAACAGCCGCCCCTATATTTGCAATCGTCAGCTTCTTCGCTATTCTGCCGTGAACTGCGTACATAACCAGACTAAGCATATGGCATAATCCTGCATGAACATCAGTGCAGTGCTCGAAATTGTTATCCCGAAAATTGAGAGAAATGCCGCAACCCCTATGCAAATATATTCCCATCAGTTTTCCTAGCTTGCAGTTTTTACTTTTTGCTTTTTTCATAGTTTTTGGTTTCATCATAGCTCCTCCGGGCAGGATGCATGCAGCTCACTTTGCACCAGCTGTTCGAACTCGGCAAATGTCTTTGGTCCTACAAACGGCTTGCCATTTATGAAAAATGTCGGTGTTGCGTAGATCCCTGCGGCAACTGCATCATCATGGTCCTTCTTCACCTCGTCTTTGTACTTGCCTGCATCAAAGCACTCATTGAACTGATTCTGATCCAGTCCGATCTCGCCTGCAATTTCTTTGATTTTCTCCATGCTCATCTCCTTCTGGTATTCGAAGAGCTTGTCATGATACACCCAGTATTTCCCCTGCTCAAGTGCGCAGTTCGCAGCCTCTGCAGTTTCCCAGCTCAGCTTATGGGATGGGAGCGGCAGTGTCCTGAACGTGAAGCTCACATTACCGCCATATTTTTCGAGTATCTGCTGCCTGAGCGATTCTGCTTTTTTTGTATATGGGCATCTGAAACATCCGACTTCTACTATTTTCACTGGCGCGTCCGGACTGCCTAATGAGGGATCATCATCAAGAGAAACGGGCTCGATCGCCCCGGTTCTAATCCCGTCATGCATTGAATGGCCTGATCCGCCTGTCATGCCCGGGTTGAAGAGGCAGAAGTCAGTTGAGTCAGGGCCGTTGCAGTTGCCATAAGCAACTGTGTTATATACACCAATACCTACTGATGCCACACTAAAGATTAACATCAATATCATGACCCATGAAAGCAGCATGAATCTTCGGAAAACGAATCTGCCAAGAGCCGGCCAGAACTTTCCAGCAGCAGCAGCTATTTTCGCTTTCATTTTCATATCAAATTTCGTGTCACATGGCTTCAATAACATCTGCCTCTTCAGGCAATGAAGAGACTCCCTGAAGTATCTTCTGTACTTCGCAGAGAAGATACCAAGAATCCCGAAAATCACAATTCCAACTATGCAAAATACCACATTTAGTCCTCCACAAAATCAAAGGGAGCGAAAAATCCCATAACCAAAAAATAAAAATAAGAAAAAGAAAAAATCATCTAGCATCCTCCCACCATGTTAGGGACATTCTGAAACACTGACAATCCTGATGCGCCGGATGTTCCTTTGTACTGCGCCAGTACAAGGTTATTGTTTATCGCTGCAAGCTGCACAAACTGCACTGCTGATATCAGAACAATCAATAACAGCAGCACAATAAGTGCCTTTTCGTCTTCCATTTCAGCAACCTCCTATCATCTCAGGCAATGCGGCTTCTGTGGAAGTTAAGCCGCCTTGCTGCATATATTTCTGGATCATCTGCCTGGGAAAGAACATTGTTTTCCACTTGACAAGCTGGTCAAGTATCTGCTCATCAGTCATGTCTTCATGGTTTATCAGCAGATATTTCGCCAAACCCCTCATTGCCGCCGAATGTGCGCAGCCGCATGCAGGCTTTCCATCGTTAAAGACAAGTGTCGTTGCGCCGCAGCAATATTCGCAAGCTATCGATGCTCCGATTTTTAGGTATCTTGATTTCTGGTTAGAGTTCAGGTCGGAGACCTTCAGCTTACCGTTTGGATATAGGTCGCCATCAAGTGCAGCCAGGATGTTCAGCGATTCAACTGGCTTGTCAAAGCTGACTCCAAGCTCATTCCCATAGACAGGCGGAATGCCTTTTGGTATGATAGCCTCGACAGCTTTAATCATCTCTTCATTGTTTACTGCCTGTCCTGTTGCTGTTTGTCCCGTCGTGGCCTTTATTTGGCTCGCCTGTGCATGTGCAGCTGTGTTTCCCAATGGCCTGCTGTTGATGTTGTAGAGCATTATTTGATTCATGGCCAAAAGAGCGACAGCGATCACAGCCAGAGCGCATATTGTTATATTTTTTTCATTTCTCATAGCATACTTCTGTAAGAAACAGCATATCACAGATTAGATGAAACTAGTTTCACCCTACTTCAGCACCACAACATTCGTCATGCCACGCCTCTTCCGTTCCACTACGCCCTTGCTCTCCAGCCTGTCAAGCAGGCGCGTTATCTTGACTTTTCCGAAGCCGCTTTTCTCGACGAGTGAGCTCTGGAATATTGCGCCTTCATTCTGTATCAACAAAACCAATTTCTTTTCGTCGGGTTCTAGTTTGCTGAAATCAATTTGTATTTTCTTTGCTGTGATCGGTCCTCTAGTCCTCTTAAAACCGTTTCTCGGAAATAGAACGTCGTCTTTTCTGAAAAATAAGAACACACCAAAAGCAAAAAGTAAAGCATCTGCAGTATAACCTAGAATAGAATTAGAAGGGACAGTCTGGTTAAAGGGACAAATATTCTCCGGAAGCGTACAGTCTTTGTGGAGATACGAGTTTAAATCATTTACCTCCAGCGTGAAAAGAGTTACAACTCCAAAGAAAATTACAGCAAATGTTATAACAATTAACGCTAACATTTTTTTCTTTAATGAAAACTTCGGCATAACAATTTCTTTTACGATTTCTTTTTAAAGCTGATTGAATTTTCAGCTTTCATGAAATTATATGATAATTTCTTTTTTGAACAAAGGATCGTCCTGACCATATTTGCTGACTAAGCCGGAGAAAATTGACCTGCACTTTTCAGAGCAGAAAGCGAAACCGTTCCGCTGATACGTAGCCACATATCAGGCATTTAGTCATTTTCACACCTTCTCAAAACCTATACCTCTTCATAAGCAGCGCATTCCCCACAACACTTGTGGATGACAAAGCCATCGCAGCTGCTGCAATTACTGGATCCCCTCCTGCTGGAGCTCTTTTATTCTTTCAGCCGAAGCAGCAATCCCTAGGAGTGAAGTTTCGCTGATGCCGCGGGGAATAATGTCGGTAACTTCGGGCTTCCCTTTTGTAAGAGTCCCTGTCTTGTCCAGTACTATCACTTTTGCCCTGTGAGCTGTTTCAAGTGCTTCTCCGCCATTGATAAGTATCCCGTTGCGCGCCCCGATACCTGTGCCAACCATTATCGCAGTCGGCGTGGCAAGCCCCAGTGCGCAAGGGCACGCAATGATCAGGGCGGGAACAAAATACGCAGAGACTCTGTCGGCAAGTCTTTGTATAGGTGCCCTGCTTCCCTGAGCCTCTTCAACAAGCCTGATTATCTGTGCAAGTGTTGTGTCCTTTCCCCCTTTGTTGCCTTAAACCGAAATGAACCGAATGTGTTTATCGTAGCTCCTATAACAGTATCCCCTTTCCTTTTCCCTACAGGCATGCTCTCACCGGTTATCATTGATTCGTCAACATCGCTCTCGCAGAAAGAATTATGCCAGCATATAATTTTCTTTTGAGATTTTTCAGCTGGCCCTCTGAAACAGCTTTCATATGCTCTGCATGATCCGCACCTTCTTGATGCCCTGTAACTTCTTCACGTACAGCCTGGTACCCTGTTTTATTTATAGCCCCCGCGATGTCTTCTTCATTTATTTTTGCAGTATCGTATACGACTACAGCCTTCAGCTATATCTGTTGTAAAGCCATGCAAATACGTAATGGATGCCCCAGAATCCCGGATAGAGGATATTCATCAGTAGCACAATGCTTGCCAGTGCCAGCGCAAATGCTCTTGGCTTCAGTGTGCTCTTCGTCATAACTACACACTAGCAACATGAATCTTTTTTCCTCTCTCTGGCTATATATCTAAATTAGATATATCTATAGCAGCAACAT
>CAYJMB010000009.1:8090-10217 GCA_964371455.1 uncultured archaeon
TTTTTTCCTCTCTCTGGCTATATATCTAAATTAGATATATCTATAGCAGCAACATATATTTAAAGATCATTATCGCATATTGAATATATGAAGAGCCGGTCCAGCATGACCAAATTCTATATCCTTGCAGCGCTCAGCAGGAAAGAAATGCACGGCTATGAATTGATCACGCAGATAGAAAAGATCACAGGAAAAAGACCAAGCGCAAGCCAGGTATATCCTGTGCTGAAGCAGATGAATGCCGCAGGTTACATAAAATACAGGCCTCGTACAAGAGGAAGAAAAAAAATAAAGTCATACACCACAACAAAATCAGGTGAATTATTTTTTCTGATATGACCAAGCGTTTTGCCGTGATGATAGAGTCTGCAATAAAGCAAAAAATAAAAGTCTGCGCGCATTGCGAATGCGAAATAATAAAGGGCGCCCATAGCACGAGAGGGCTGGATTTCTGCTGCAGGTCCTGCGCCGCCTCTTACCCGCCAAAACGATAACTTTATATACTACTTAATAGTAATAATTAATATTCGTGCTGTTTCTTTGTTGTGCATATCCAAAGAATGAAAAATTCTTTGCGCACAGCAAAAGCAATAGCCGTAGGAGGGAAAATTCAGATGGCAAAGAAAAGATCCAAGGCCAAGAAAAGGAAATAATGATGCATAATTAATGCATCATTGAGCCAATTATGATTGGCCTGTATCGCCAGGGATGCAGTGAAATCCCATGGCTTTCTTTTTGATACTGTTCTGGTACCGGGCAGTATCGTGCTTTTATTTTTTGCTGTCAAATTTTATCAATGATAATAGAACTGCTGTTTTTCTTTGGAGCTTTGTCCTTTGCATACGGTATTTATCTGATAATTTCTGAAATATCTTTTCATCGTAAATTTGCAAAAGAATTTAAAAGATCTTTTTCATATGAGCCTGCTGTTTCTGTCATAGCGCCTACAAAAGGCCCTGAAAAGAATTTGGAAGACAATATCCGCGGTTTGCTTGGCCAGAAATATCCAAAAAACAAGGTGCAGTATATTTTTGTTCTTGATTCAAAAAGAGATCCCGCTTGCAGCACGATAAAAAAACTTATAAGAAGACGTGCAAAAATTGTGATTGCCAGGAGGTTACCGCATTGCAGTGGAAAGATCTCTGCTTTGCTCACCGGAGTAAAACATGCAAAAAATGATGTGCTCGTCTTTATGGACACAGACGGCCGCCCTCGAAGAAACTGGCTGCGCTCTCTTGTAGGCCAGCTGGAAACAGCTGACTTGACAAGCGGAATCAGATTTTATTTACCTAGTATAACGCTGAGTTCCTATATAAGATCCTCATGGAACAGCATTGGCGTAAGCCAGATATTCAGCAGCTGGATGTTTGCATGGGGTGTCTCAATGGCGATAAGGAAAAAAACATTTTATGCGCTGCAGATCCCAAAGCACTGGAGCACCTCGCTGAGCGATGATGCAACATTGTCGCTTCAAGCCAAAAAGTCAAAGATGAAAATCCAGTTTGCAGCCAGATGCATTCTATTCGCCAGAGATGAAGTCAAATTTAAGGACTTCATAGAATTTTCCAACAGGCAGATGATTATTCTTAAGTCTTATTTTCCGCAGCTTCATATTCTGTCCATGATCGCCATGGGAGCTGTTCCTTTCTTTGTGCTGTTAGCCATTTTGTCTGCTATCTTTTCATTTTATCTGCCTGCAATATTGCTCCTTTCAATTGTGCCTTTATATTTCATAAGAGAATGCATCCGCTTCAGCCTTTACAAGAAAAATTTAACCATTGATGGAAGTGTCCTAAAGTATGCACTAGCTGGTCTGATTGCTGCATGGATATTTACTTACAACTCGCTGCAGGCCGTCAAGAGGAACACGATAACATGGCGCGGCAGGACTTATGTGATACATAATCCGAATAGAATAGAAATTAAAAATTGAAATCGTTGATTTTCCTACTTTTTCCGCTTCCAGATAATATGTATAGACGTTTTTCATAGAGTAAAGAAAGCGACGTAGAATAAAATGGGCGTTTTATTCAACAACAAATAATCTTCTGTTGTCCAACGCACCTTGGCAAATTCTTTGCTCCGCTTCAGTTACTCTTGTGTCAAAGAACGTTGCATATCCGAGAT
>CAYJMB010000009.1:10317-17737 GCA_964371455.1 uncultured archaeon
AACAAAAGGTAAATATAATCCACGCGCTCTGACACGCTTCCACGTTGTTCCTCTCAAATCCAAAGGATATTCTTTAAGATTTTGTCCCTTAAGATAATCTTGCATGTTTTGAAACCCTTCATATCCGCTTAGGTCGAAACCTTCTTCTAGAACAAGTCCTCTGTAAACCCTTTCTCCTGAGAGAACTTTCCCGGCAAACTCTGCTCCCGTCATTCGTGCGGTTTGCGTTGGCATGCTGCATCATTAAACAGAAAAGTTTATAAAGCTTTCTATAAGTTGTCACTCTGTAGTACTCGTATTCTGGCGCTTGCGGCGCAAGTCCTAAAGTAATAGAAGGCTTGTAAAACTGTAATCAATCGCCTATAGACTTCATTCCAGTATTCTTGTCTCTCCTTTGAACTGCTCTACGAAAGTGTCTGCATCCTTCCTGCTGCCCACTATCTTGCCCCAGTGCATAGGTACTGCGATTTTAGGTTTGATGGCATTGCACGCCTCTGCCGCCTCCATACTCGTCATTGTATATGTCCCCCCGCACGGCACAAGGGCTATGTCCAGCTCTGGAAATTGCCGCATCTCCTGTATGAAATCTGTGTCCCCGCCATGGTAAATTAGTGTGCCATCAATGTCTATTATATAGCCGTTCCATTGTTTTTCCCGTGGATGGAAAGGCTGTCCTGGAGCGCGGAATTTGTTTGTATTGTACGCAGGAACAGCCTCTATAATTATACCGTCCTCATTAATTTTTGTTCTAGGCTGCGCACGCTTGAAAGCGCCGCTCACCTCGCTCTTGCACTCCAGAGGCGCTATTATGCTCGTACTGCTGGTCT
Organism: uncultured archaeon; assembly: GCA_964371455.1. Lineage (GTDB taxonomy): Archaea > Aenigmatarchaeota > Aenigmatarchaeia > GW2011-AR5 > GW2011-AR5 > JACQNX01. The sequence continues at coordinate 11,145 of CAYJMB010000009.1, forward strand.
TTATGCTGCGGATATCAGATGGGCTGAAATGGTCATAATGCGGGTGCGTGACAAGGACTATATCTGCATTTTTCTGCTCATTAATTTCCCAGGGATCGATAAAAATGTTCCTGTTGTCCTTGGTTATGATAAGGAATGCTGCATGATGGTTAAGCCACTCTATCTTTATGCCTTTGTACTCAAGAATGTTATTTTGCTTCATCGTTACCAACAAATATCTTTCAGACAAAATATAAAAAAGACACTTCAGTAGAAATTTAAATGCTCGCCGCCATTTTATCTTATGGAGTGCATGATGTGCGGAATAGAGCTCAATGAATTAAATCATACAAAAACAGAGCAGCCCATCTGCGATTCGTGCGTTTCTTTGTCCAGCGCGAGATCCTTGTTCTTTTCTTGATCTATGGCAGCTTTGTCCAGACGCAGCCTCTGCCGGACTTGGCCTCTTCTTCAGCTGTCCTGAATTCCTGTACATATTTTATATTGGGCTCGTATATGTACGCAACAGCCAGCCCTTCCTTTACAAGCTGCAGGTTTACTGACAGGTTGCCAACATACACATGCCGCAGCAGCCTGCCGTATCTGTCCTTGTCATCCACGTCACGTTCCAGACTCACGTTTTTCAGCAAGACAAGGTCTTCCAGAATTTCCTTGGCTTCTTTATAGCAGTTCTCTCCACGTTCTCTGGTGTCTATGTTGAGGAGTCGTACGCGCTGTCCGCCTTCGATTACTATGGTGTCGCCGTCTACAACCTTTGTCACAATTGTCTGCTGTGTTTCGTAGCGTGGCGGCAAGGCTGAATAAATGGAATAAGCAATTACAAATAAAATAAAAATTACAATAGGTATGGTCCGCCAGCGCATGATAATATTTTATAGTGTATGTTTAAAAAACTGGTTTATCCCTCTAATGCATTTACGTGCTGTTTGATGCAGCCTGCATGAAAACAGCGCCCATCGCCTGCGTCGCATTATAAAGGTTAGCATAAAGTTTATTGAACTTTGTATCTACATTGGCCGTGAGATTGGCTTCTGTGCTGTTTATCCTTTCTGATATTTCACTGAATCTGGCATTCAGCGTCTGGTTTATGCTCATTATTTTGCTGTCCAGTTTCACGCTTATGTCGTTCAGCGTGGCTATTTGCTGCTCTGACAGGTTCTGCACATATGTAAGCGCCTTGGACACCTGGAAGGACGATGAGACAGTCATGTTGACTTCCCTTCCCTGGGGGGTGGCGGCGCATTTCACAATTTCTTCGTATAGCCCGAGCTGCTGCGGGACGATGAATTCGTAGAAATAGTTGCCTGCAACTGAAGATTCTCTCATGTTGATGTCCACCACAAAAAATGTCTTGTCAGGATATATTATTGTGGCCTTGCATGATGCATTATTTATTGGATTTCCGAACCTGTCATTGATGCGGGCTATTGTCTGGCCGCGCTCTCCGGCGACATAGATTGTTCCTGAGACGAATTTGACACTGGGCTCATTCTGTTGGGCATAAATTAAATAGCCTGTGTAAGCCAGCGAAGTTGCAGCTATGGCCAGAATTATGGCTATTACTATCTTCCCGATTTTCCCAAATCTGCCGAAAGATGTGCTCTCATATTTATACGAATAGTTCATTTGGCATTACCTCGCTGCAATAGACTCTTCTGAAAAAGAATTCTGCGCCGTATATTACGACAGCCTCATCAAGAAATTCTTTGGAAGCTGCCAGTTTTTCCAGCTCTTCTGCCGAAGGGACAGAAATGAGCTTGTTTCTAAGAAATATTGTACAGCCTTTCTCTGGAAAGGCGGCTTTGGATATTTTTTCGCGCAACAGGGGGTTTTTCAATAATGTGCTTTTTCTGCTTTCGTTGTAATAGGCATAAGGCAGAAAAAGTTCTGGTGACCTCTTTATTCTGTAGATGTTTGTCCTGCCCAAACTGCGCCTGGCAACTTTTCCTGAGTTTTCCAGCGTCTTCAGGAATGTAAACACCCTTTCGTGCGAATATCCGGAAAATTTCTCTATGTCCCTTGCAGTGTAAATATTGTCTATATGCGGGAAAAAACTGGCCAGCAGCTTTATCTCAAACTCCTTCACAATAACACCTTCTGATAGTTGATATATCAACTAATAATATTTATTTCAATTAAATAGTTGATATTTCAACTATATAAAGGTTGTGCAGGGCGGGGCGGCAGAATAATGCGGCTGTAGTTCAGTTGATAAATCAACTAATAAATCGGTAAATCAACTAATGATAAGGAGAGTCGTTACCCATGCTGCAGAGAGGGGCGATTTTCCAAGATTCAAATTTCTGCCAGCCATGAAAAAGCCGTGTGCGGGAAGAACGAGAGCAATCAGGAAATAATGTCTATCCGGATCTCGCCTAGCTGTTCCTGCCTTATGTCGTGAACAGTTGCATTGATGTCTGTCGTCTGCTCCTTGACGGTTGCCAGTGTTGCTGTAAGGCCAGACAGGCTTGAAGAGATATCGCCGCTAAGCAGATCCCAGATGTTTGTTGTTGTCTGGTTGAGTGATATGAAATACGATGCCGATTCCCCGCGCAGTATGGTGAGGTTGTTCCGTATGCCATATATCTCCTGGCACAGAGGCGAGTTTGTCGTCTGGACATTTCCGCAGAAGTTTTCTAGCAGGCTCAGGTTTGCATCCAGGCTATTGAACCGCGCATTGGCTTCTGCACCATGATTTATGGCGTTTGTTATCAGCCATTGCGTGTCTGCGTATATATTTGTTGTTGTCTGGTTTATTGACGGCAGATAGGCAGAAAGATATGACTCAATATCATTGGATGTTGCAGTAATAAGCTGGCTTAATGTGGCATTCGCGGCTGTTAATTGTGTCTGTATAGCTGTTCGGGTGTTCCCAAGCTGCGCAGAAAGGTTGTATTCTACATTAAGCAGGGTTGTATTAAGGTGCACATCCACAGCATTTAATTTTTCTGTTACTGTATTGTTCAGGCTTGTCAGAAGGTTTGTCAGGCTGGTTTCTGATGCATTTATTCTCGCGATTATAGTGCTTTGCACATTATTCATCTGGCCGGAAAGAGAGGCCTCAACGTTCGTTAATTTTGCATCCAGAGTCGCATTAATAGCTTCCAGTTCTGCCCTGAGCTGGGAATGAACGGAATTCAATAAATTCGTAATATTTGTCTCAGCCGATTGTACTCTGGCCAGAATTGTCTGGTTTGCATTGGCAATAGATGCCTGTATTGTCAGGCTGACGTTTGTCAGTCTCGTGCTCAAGTCCCCATGTGCATTTGTGAGCTGCGTGGAAATGCTGTTGTTGACAGCGCTGACTAACCCGCTTAGGTTTGTCTCTGCAGCACTTAGCTGCGCACGAAGGTCTGCAGTGCTGTTCTGGACAAGAGCAGTCAGACTTGCATTAACATCTGTAAGTTTTGCGCTTGTGGCAAGTACATCGGCATCAACTGTCTTTATGAAATTCAGCGCCGGATTTACATGGAATGACTGTGAAGTTGCTATTGTGCCGCCCGTGTAAATGCAGAAGACCTGCTGCTCGTATGTCCCTTCTATTGTCGGGACAGGAACCTCATGGTACCAGTTTCCCGGGATAGCTGATTGTTGCATGGACGCGTTTGACACATAGACAGATTTGTCTGGGTAAAGAATTGTCACGTTGCAGCCCTGCACCTGATACGGGTTTCCCCTGTAATCCGTAATCCGCACTATTGTGGATGCTCTCTCTGTTGATCCTGGGCCTGAAGAGCTCCAATATTCTGTGTGCGACACCCAGTACACAACAGGTGTGTTCCGCACGCGCTCGCCATTTGCAGATGCTATCGCGATGAAAATGACAAGAAATAAGGCCGTGGCTGAAATACCTATGAGAAATTTTTTTTTCTGCATCCCTCTGCACCTTTATCTGTGCTGCATTTGTATATATATAAGTATTGTTGGTACAGAGTGGGTAATGCAAATGTAATTGATCTGTAAATGTAATATGTGATGCAATAGTAATGGTATTGTAATTTTAAAGTAATTGTCACGTAGTGTCTGGCCTGCGACAAAACCCCGTTAAGTTTACGGTATCGTTGAATGATAGTATAAACTTAACGAGAGGTTGTCGAAAAATAGGGCAATAGTTGATGGTAATCCTGATTTTTTCTGCAGCCCCGGCATACGACATACATTTTAAAGCCTTTCTTTCTATGATATCGGAATGGAAATAAATTTCTGTGACTGCGGCAGTATTATGGTTCCTGCAGGCAGCAAAATAAGGTGCAGGTCCTGCGGAAAAATAGTAGACAAAAAGATAAGTGCAAAGATCGTGACGCAAAAAGAAAAGCAGGATGTCATCGTTTTTGAAAACAATGAGCCTGACCTTCCTAAGACAGGGAAGCAGTGCGAACAGTGTGGAAACAGCGAGGCTTATTTCTGGCTCGTACAGACCCGTGCAGGCGACGAGCCGCCGACACAGTTCTTTCGCTGTACGCAATGCAGGCGCGTCTGGCGGGAATACAAATAAGTCCTTTTCTTACCTGTTGGCAACAGCATGCTGCAGTTCCTCTTCCGTCTTCGCAGCCTGCTCCCCAAATCTGTTTATTTCTGCAGCAAGTTCTTCATCTAGTTGTTGCAGCTGGTCCAGCCGCAGCTTGAGGATCTCTATGCCTTTTTCCCTTGTTTCTTTGACAACAACGCCTGCGCCCACAGCAACGAGCACATTATCTGTGTCCTTTATGTCGCTCCTGGCAAAAGCGCCGCTCCCTAACGAGGACCACATTTCTTCGCCCTTTCTGACATCCGTAAGTTTTTTCAGCGCTTCTATAGTTGTTGCAATTTCAACAGCCTTTTCATTCAGCGCATTTTTCTCTTCGAGCAGTGCAGAGAGCTGCTGTTTCAGTATTTGCAGGGTTAAGTATTTCTTTTGAAGTTCTTTGTCGCCTGCCCCAGTGCTTTCTTTGTGTTGTGGTTTTTTGGACATCAAATCAGGCTCCAGTGTTTTATTCTTATAATGAGTGCATTTAAGTGCAAGTTGCCGTACGTTCTTGAGAGCGGCAATTTAGCGAAGATACCATTCTTATTGGTCATTCTGCAGGATGCCCTCTGAGTTTGAGTGTCTTGGAAAAATTGCTCTTATAAATACGCAGTCCGTCTTTTATGATTTTGCTGTGGTCAGCAGCCATGTTCTTTGGTATTGTATTTATGGGGAAAAATCTTGCATCTTTTGTCTCATCGCTTGTTTTCATTTTTGAGGTCAGCGGCTTCATCAGAAATGCAACACTCACCACGTGCCCTCTCGGATCGCGCATGGGATCTGAATAAACGCCAACAAGTTTTATGATTTTTGCCTTTATGCCGCTTTCTTCCAGGCATTCTCTCATCGCTGCCTTCTCGGCAGTCTCGCCCCTTTCCACAAACCCCCCAGGCAAAGCCCATCTGTTTTTGTAAGGTGCATGGTTTCTTTTAACCAGCAGGATATCTTTTTTGCTATTTTTTCTTTGAGAGCATAAAAATTTCTTGAAAACGAAAGCTTTAAAGGTCGAACAAGCATTAAAAGGTTTCTCATTAACCTACAATTATGACATCGCAAGCACTTCATTATTCTCGCTCTTCCAAGCTCAGAAAGAATGATAGAGACGGTATTAAGAGACAGATACGCAAAGAAAATCAGCTGTGGCATCACAGAGCATACAGCGAACATATAAGTGTTGGAGATGTTTATGGCGTATTTCTTGAAATGCACTTGCACCTTCGGGGAGATTCGCAGCCGGTTGCAAAAATAGTACTGGCCCAGCCGGAATTCGGGTATGCTGGAGAATTTCGCAAAATAAATACAAAAACTGTTTACAAAGGCTGGGAAATACCGCTTGTTGGAGAATTTGCCCACAGCGTTAAAAGCCGCGTAGAAAAGCCTGTTTATTAAACTCTGTTTCTATTCCAGAAATCCCAGCGCTTCCGTGATACGGCCAAGCTCAGGCCCTGAGCTCTGTTCTGAAGCCGCGAACCCGAAGCTGTTTGCTATTATGCCTGCACCAGGATAAGGCGACCCGAAATTCACAGTCCCGATGTCCGCGTCTACACCAAGGACGTCCTCTATAACTTTTAGCTCCTGCTTTTTCACCTTTGGGTGCAACAAGCAGCCCTTGTTTGTTGCAATGCCAAGGTTGCCAACAACAACTGTTCCTGCAATCTTTGTGATTGCGCACTGCAGCCTGAAGAACTTTTCTATATTCCGCTTCTCCTTTTTGAGCAGTGGTGAAAGAATAATGCCATTGTCATTCATGAGAATAAGGTTTCCCAGTGCAGTAAATCGTGATTTGAGGTATAAAACATCCGTCATGCGCACACGCTCTCTTTCCTCTTTTTCTACAAGGTCTGGCATGACTAAACCAGAAGAATTTCCGGCTACAAATATTCCCAACAAGCCTGTATTGAAAACGGTAAAAAAATGCGCTTTTACCTTCAGCTCTTTTTCTATTTTGTCTCTGGCAGCATTTGCACCAACAACGCAATATCTGTCTGTCGCGAAGCCATAAAGCCCGAGATTAGGGTCGCCTGCAAAATTCATTCTCAGCATGGTGTTATGTTGGAGAAAACGCTTTAATGCTTGATTGCATATTCGA
>CAYJMB010000009.1:17837-19946 GCA_964371455.1 uncultured archaeon
GTTGCGTCACTTCTTCTTCCATTTGAGAAAATTGAGCTTGCGGGGCTTCTTTTCCTTTTCATAAAATATTATGTCGATGACATCGCCGTCCTTGAGGCCGAATTTTTCTTTTATCTGGATTTTGTCCACAAGCTCTATTATTGTCTTGTTTATAGGATTCTTCTCCTGTATTGCAAAGCAGTCATGCTTTTCCACTGACGTATTAAATAGCTCCTCCAGCCGCTTTTCTCTCTGGATTATCTGCTTCTGTTGTTTTTTCAGATCCTCAATGCGCTCGCGCAGGTCTTTTTTCCTGAAGTCCGGTCGCTCTGCGAGTTCAACGTGTTCATCTGTTTTCCATACAGCAATAGTCACAGGCGCGATGAAGAGATCTATCTGCCTGCTTCCGTCAAACAGAACCCTGTCAATAGTCTTTGTGGCAAAAGCCTTGATGTCTATTAGCCGGCTGATCTTCACATCCAGTGTGCCTTTGAAGGGCTCAAACCCCAGCACATGCGTGAGCTGGTAGAAAAATAAGTCAACGAGGGGTTTGCCCCTCAGCGGGCCTGATATGAGCTTTCCTGTCACAGTGACGATGCGGGCCATAATAGATATTTCTTTCCCAACTTTAAAAGATGTTTTTGCTTCTTCTTTTTGTCAACAGACGTACGGGTCTACGTTGACAGTCATTAGGCAGATAGAAAAATTATTTTCCCCCTTCTGCTGTCTTGGGCTCCTCTTTTATTGCCTCTTCCTTCTTCGCTTCTTCTTTACCCTCTATCTTTTTCTCTTCCTCTTCTTTCTTGAGCGCTTTTGGCCCAAGCCTTTCCAGAAGTTTTTCTTTCATCCCCACTCTCTCTTTCTTGGGCCTGGACTTGAATTCCTTGTACTCAAATCCCATGAGCTCTACTTTTGCAACATCGCCGTCTTTCACAACCTTGACCCTCACACTGCGCGCAGGCTTCTTGATGCCGCGTTTCCAGATACGTTCATTGAGCTTTGACCCTATCTTTACTTCCTTGGCTTTTGTATGCGTCTTCACATAATCTTTGACCATGCGGACAGCATAAGGACTCCTTCGGTTTATCGCCTTCTTGTAGGACTCCGTAAGCTTGATAGTATAGATTTTCTCTCCAGCAGATTTTTCTGCTTTTTCGTGTTTTGCTTTTGCTTCTTTTTTTTCCGGCATAATTATTCCCTTTCTCTCAAGGATAAATTTAATTCTTGTTTGGTAACGAGTTTGCCCGTGACTATTCTTCTTGCAGATTCGTCATAATCAATAAAATCTCTGTCAAAATAAGCTCTCCTGCTGTCGTGTATATTTATTGACTCGCCTGTCCCAACATCATATGCTCGTAAACATTGTGGACAATATTTAAATGTTGGTAGTCTCTCTGTTAAAGGTTGAACTCGTATCATTTCTGTCTCTTTCTCGCAACCAAAGCAGTAACCGTTCATTTCTTACACCTTCAGCCTTCCCCTTCTCCAGTGCTTTGTTGCAACCCTGATCCGGCGTGCACGTGCGCGCTTCAGGGAGAACTTCCTGATGTCAGCCCACCGCGGCGCGCTCTGCCTGCGGCTGGCAATGAGCTTTACCTTCTTGCCTAAAGGCTTGCGTGATGACATGGTCAATATTCATCTCCAGTTAACTGTGTTCTGTATCTGATTTCAACTGTGTTTGCGCCATTTTTTAATAAATTGCAGATGTATTGTGTAATTCCTGTGCCTTCATGAGGGTACATTGTACGTTTTTTATCGCCATTGTATATAATTACACTCACTTCTATATTGTTTGGCAATACTCTGACAAAAGCCAGGTTACTTAATGACTCGCTATTTATTAAAATCCGTCCTATCATCAGATTTCTCCTCAAACTATTTCCTCTTTATCTTAAACTCCCGTATCTCTGTGAGTTTTTTTAGGATAAGGACCAGCTGCTCATCTGTGATCCTGCTATTTAATTGCCCGCTCTGGTAGAGCTGCGCAAGATAAATCTCAAGATTTGTTGCAAGCTCCGGCTTGACAGTGCGCAGGTTTGCCAGCCGTTCGCGTGCCTTGGGTTCCAGCATCTGCACCCTGACGACTTTCAGCGCTTCTTCCATCTGCTGGCGTTGAAGAGCTGCCTGCAT
>CAYJMB010000010.1:0-11226 GCA_964371455.1 uncultured archaeon
ATTACAAGAAGATCATTACGGCGCTGGGCAAGCAGACTAAATATGCGAAAGATGCGAAGCAGCTGCTTGCGAAGGAGCTGAAGCCCGAAGAAGGCGCGAGAACGGATCCAGCGCATCCTGCCATATACCCGACAGGCGAAGCAAAGAAGACAGGCGGCAAGCAGCAGAATATATACGACCTCATTGTAAGGCGCTTCATGGCGTGCTTCGGCGAGCCTGCGAAAAGGGAAAGCATCAAGGTGAGCCTCGATGCCAACGGCGAGATATTCTTCCTGAACGGAAAGAGAACAATAGAGGCGGGATGGACAGCGCTCTACGGCAAATATGCAAAGCGCGAGGAAATAATACTTCCGAAGATCAAAATCGGCGACACGGTGAAGATCAAGAAAACTGAACTTGAAGAAAAGCAGACGCAGCCTCCTGCACGGTACTCGCAGGGCTCGGTGCTGAAGGAAATGGAGGCCAAGAACCTCGGGACAAAGTGCTTGACAGGCGACTGCAAAATAATAACTCCGGATTCGAATGACGTCAGACTTGAGGACTTATGGGAAGCCTCTACACCACTAGGTTATGAGGATAACGCAGAAATAAGAAAGCTTAACACTCCAACAGTCATATCTTTGAATGAAACAGATGCCGGCATCGAGTTCAAAAAACCTAAGTTAATATCCAGAAGGAGGCTTGAACAGAACGAGAAACTCGTGAGCATCAAGACGAAAGGCGGTGAATTAAAAGTAACGGCAGAACACCCTGTTTATTTGTACAAGCAAGGTTCCTTTGTCCTAGAAGAAGCATCAAAAGTATGTAGAGGGGACAAATTAGTCAGCGTAATATCCAGAAACAAATCGGGGGAGATGCTTGCTGATAAGACATGGTTTATGGAGAGAAAGTTCAAGAACCGCGACGGCATGCTTGTATCGAGGTTCTCAGGCGGCAACGCTACAGGAATTATGGAAGCAAAACTGCCGATAAGATGGTCGAGCGACCTGGCGTGGATTCTAGGATATTTCTATGGAGACGGCAGCTATAACGCCCCAAAATATAACGGTTCCCACCAGCTTTATTTTACCACAACAGAAAAGAAAGCCCTGAATCTGCTGAAAGTGAGAATAAAGAGGGTTTTCGGCACTGAACCGAAGGCATATTTAGTGAAAAATGACAGCCAATACAAAGTGCAATGCAACTCTGCCGTGGCCGCTTTAATTGCTAATTTGTTTCCTGCTATAATTAAAAAAGAAAAATTTGAAATTCCTCGAGACTTTATAGGGGACTTTCTAAGAGGCTTTTTTGATGCTGATGGGAATGTCCATCTGAGAAACGTAGGAAAAGTCAGGATAAATGGTACAGAAGCTACCGGACATGGCGTGCCGCGCATCAAAATCACGCTCGCTAACAAGAGCCATATCGTATGGATAAATGAACTTCTAAATGAGCTTGGAATTGATGCAAGAGTACACGAAGGAAAAGCTAAGCTAAAAGAAAAATACTTCAAATGTTTCACGATTCTTGTTGGCGGTAGAGAACGTGTTGATAGATTTGCATGGAGAGTAGGTTTCAATGGCGACCATAAGGAACATATCTTTTACAAGGGACTCTTATCGGATTCTTTGCAGTATAAAATATTGAAAACATCCTATTCTATAGTCCTTGCGCTCCACAAAGAAAATCTTGATGCGCCAGCGCTGAAGAATATTGTAGGCTGCAGCGCGTATGATATTGAAATAGCGCTAAAACGCCTTGTAAAAATGAACATCATAAAGCGAAGGAGACTGTCGCCATACAGCAAGCCACCTAACCGAGTGATTTATGAGCTAAAGGATAAAGACTACTATTTTCATGCCCTGAAATCTGCATACGAGCATATTGGCGGCGAATTCTACGCTGCTAAAATACAAGACATAAAGAATATGACAAATCCTGACGAGTTTGTATATGATATTTCCGTATCTCCGGATTCACCGAATTTTGCAACAAACGGCGCTGTCCTTGTCCACAACTCGACGCGCGCGCAGATACTGCAGATACTCTACAACCGCGGCTACCTGATCGGCAAAAGCATAGAAGTAACGGAACTCGGAATGCAGCTATCAGGCGTGCTCGAGAAGAACATACCGGACGTGATATCGGAAAAGCTGACAGCATACTTTGAGGAAAAAACAGACGAGATAGAGCTTGGGAAGGCAAAGAAAGAGGACGTCGTGGAGGAAGCAAAGGAGCGGCTCGTGAAGATATGCGAGAGCTTCAGGATTCATGAGAAGAAAATAGGCGACGAGCTCACAAAGGCTGTCATCGCGACGCAGGACAGGCAAAGCAAAATCGGCACGTGCAAGGCATGCAACGGCACGCTGAAGGTTCACAAGAACTGGAGAACAGGCAAGAGGTTCGTCGGATGCTCGGGCTACCCGAAAGGCTGCAGGACAGGCTACCCGTTACCGCGCGAGGGTATTATAACACGTACAGAAAAGCAGTGCGAAGAATGCGGGACGCCGATAATCCAGGTGAGGCCTGCAGGCAGGAGGCCATTCAGGATGTGCCTGGACCCGACGTGTAAGACGAAGGCCGAATGGCTGGACGAGAAGAAACTCAAGAAAGCCCAGGAAGAGAGCAGGGCTGCCAGCGAACTTGCAAAAGAGATGAAGTGCAATAAATGCAATAAATATTTTAAATCAAAAAGAGCCATGGCAATACACATGAAAGAACATAAGGCGGTTGTATGAAGTACCTGGCAGTTCTTTCTATCGTTCTGCTGGCAGGATGCGTCCAAAATCAAAATTTAACAGAGTACACCATAAATGACATCACGATAAAATGGCTCGGACATTCTTCTTTTATTGTGGATGGCGAGAATACAATATATTTTGATCCTTTTGTTCTGGACGCAAACCCCAAGCAAGCAGACTACATACTCATCACGCACGAGCACTTTGATCACTGCAGCCCTGAGCACGTCAAGAGAATACAGACGGACAGGACAAGAATCATATCAACTTTCGGCTGCGTAGATAAGCTATCAGGCAAAACAAATTCCATAAAACCAACAGAATTCTTCAATTACACATTTGACAGCCTCTACATTGCTGCCTATGAGTCCTACAACGCCGACAAGCCATACCATCCCCGCGGGGATGGCGTAGGGTTTCTAGTAGACTTCAATGGCACTAAAATTTATCATGCAGGCGATACGGACAATATAAAAGAATTCGCAAACCTGACAAAAGAAAAAATAGATGTGCTGCTGGTGCCGATAGGAGGCAAATACACTATGAATGCCACAGAGGCAGCAGAGGCTGCGAAAATTATAAAGCCAAAGGTTGCAATACCTATGCACTACAACTCAGCAAAATACGGTATTACTGATGTAGAGGCCGATGTAGAGCGGTTCAAGGCCCTTCTTGTGGGATCTGGAATAGATGTCGTGATATTGCAGGCTGCAGCGTGAAATCCACAGCTTAAACCCTTTTCTGACAATGCTTTGAGATGTTGCTGAAAGTTCTGGGAGCTATAGACATTTTCAGTGCGCTCATCATAATATTCAACATATATAATATTTACTGGATCATCACAACTGTTCATGTTATTGTTCTTCTGGTGAAGGGCATAATAAGCTTTGTTTCCGATGCACCGGGGCTTGTCATGGGCATGACAGACATAACGGCCGCGCTGTTTATTTATTTTGCTGTCACAGGGCTGCTGCCCATCAAAATTATTCTTTTTATAGTACTTGTGGGCAAGGGGGTTTACAGTTTGGTTTAGCCTTGGTGCGGAATGTTATTCTGCTGTATAATTAAGAAGATGCGATAATCCAAATATCTTTCTATTGGTTGTTGCCGCCCCTCATCCCCTATCTTGCGAAAGGGGACTTCCCGGCGGCAAAGTTAAAATATGTCAAACTTCTTTGTTTCCTCAAGTCCTTTTTCTGCGATCTTGAATTCTACAGTCCTACCCTCAGCAATAGACCTGTGCTTTCTTACTATTGCAACACGATGATTATCTTTTTCCAGCCTTTTCAGCTCTACCAATGTCTTGGACCAGTAGCGTGCTATTGTGCGGGATGTCAGCTCGACTTTATCATCCTTTGTATAAACCTGATTTGTGACAAGAACCGGTATTTTATATTTTCTAGCCATTTTTGAAAGAATAGAGTATTGGGTTGCAAGCTGTTTGTTTACCAAAGAAAAATTTGAGTCATCGAGCTGAAGCCTGTAAAGTGCGACAAGCGAGTCGACAATTATCAAAGAAATTTTATCCTTTTCGACTAACTTTTCCAACTCCTGCATTTTTTTATGCTGTTCCACCCATTCATGGACTTCAAGCAGAAATATATTTTTCATACACTTTTCTGTGCCACCAAGCTGAGCAAAGCGTTCTTTGGAAAATGAACCTTCTGTATCAATATACACAGCTTTTTTCGTATTTGCAACACCGAGCAGTACACATAGAGCAATATTTGTTTTTCCTGAACCCGGAGGGCCGTAGATGTTTGTAATCGCGTCAAATTCAAGGCCGCCTCCCAGTATCCTGTCTAATGGTGTGTTAGTTGGCAGTCGGTCCATGTTTATGATATCCCTGAAGAGTTTTTATAGGGCAAACTTGACAACACTACTCTTCGTTAAGTTTACAGTATCGCCAATACCAAAACATAAAAACATATACATAGAAATGACTAGAATGAAATGCGACACAGGAAAGTGCAAAAAAGAGGCAGTCACAAACATGATTATCAGGGACTATCTTAACAGGCCTATAATTGTCATCAGGGTATGCTGCGAACACTTGGGAAAACTATACGACAGCGGCTTTTTTGAGGGCGAGTTCTTGAAACAAGAGAAGGAAGAAGCAGAGAAATTGCTGGAGGAAAAGGCATCTAAATGAACTTGTTGCTTTTTAAAATACCCGTGGCATTATACCGATCCATATCTGATCCACAAGTTTTTCCTTCATGAATTTTTTATTTTTTTGTGGGCCATTACAACAATCTTTCTCACCATGCATGGCAATGAGTCCATTTACTGTCGGAACAGAATAGATTATTACATCCATAGATCTATTTTGAATAGCTGCTTTTTAATATCGGTGAGAGGCATCTTTCATAAAGCTTAAATAGTTTAGTGTCGTTAGTTACTCTAAAAGCTACAAACGTGATACGCATGCGGATAGAGATCAGAAGACCTGGGAATGAGATGCCTGTGGTTATAATCACTTTCCACACAAGGAGCGACAGGTTTGACTCTGAATATGACAAGAGCAAGTTTTTCCGTGAGCTGCATGGCTGGAAGCAGACTGTGCCAAGGAACGGGAAACGATACGTCTATATGCGGAAAGGCATTCTGGGTGAAGTGCCACACATCAAGGTTTCAGACTCCACTTTCATAGTACCCAGCGAAGAGGCGAATACTTTAGTTGAATACATGCAGGAGTGGGCAGACAAGGTAGAATTTGAGATGCTGAATATGATGATGAAGCAGAGAGAATTCATGAGAAGACTTGCCAATGAGCTATAAATATTGCAATTGAAATAAAGATATTGAATAAACGGAAGCCAGAAAATCAAGGGAGCTGTGATTATTATGCCTGACGAAAACGAACTTAAACTGCGTATCGGGGAACTTACCGAAAGAAATGATTTTGGAAGAGGCATTATCAGGATAGCTGCCAGGGACATGAAGCAGATAGGCGTTACCGAAGGCGACGTTGTTGAGATAGAGGGTAAAAGAAAAACAGCAGCTGTTGCTGTCAGGGCATATCCTGTTGATGTCGGCTTGGATGTAATAAGAATGGACGGTCTGTGCAGGCGCAACTGTGGCGCCGGGATCGGGGAAATAGTAAAAGTGAAGAAGGCTGATGTTAAAGAGGCAAAAGCTATTACCATCGCGCCGGCGCGGAAAGGTATAATAATACATATGGGAAACAATCTCCTCAAACATAACATGCTCATGAGACCGATAGTTACAGGAGATATCATAATACCAAATCCTATAGTGCAGGACAGAAGATCCCAGACAACTCTGTTTGAACAATTCTTCGGAATGGATTTCGGAGACTTTTTATTCACGCCCTTCGGCGAAGAAAAATTTGTTGTAGTGAGTACAGACCCGAAGGGCATTGTAAGAATAACACGAGCTACAGATGTTGAACTGCTTCCACAGGCAACAAGACCCATGGAAGAAGACAAAATACCTGAGGTAACATATGAGGACCTTGGCGGGTTGCATGAAGAAATCAAAAAAGTCAGGGAAATGATAGAGCTCCCTCTAAAACATCCGGAAGTTTTCGAGCGATTAGGCGTGGAAGCACCAAAGGGGATACTCCTTCATGGGCCGCCTGGCACAGGCAAGACGCTGCTCGCCAAGGCTGTGGCAAACGAGAGCGGTGCGAAGTTCTTTGTTATTAATGGGCCTGAGGTGATGTGCGTTGATGGAGAAACTGAAATTAAAACGACGGCCGGCATCAAGACAGCCAACGCCCTTTATGAAGAAATAGCCAAGAATGGGCATATTACTGAGCGAAAAGCAAATTTAGAAGTGATAGTGCCGGATAAAGATTTTTATGTATTCGCAGTTAATGAAGAAAATAGCATAGTGGAAGATAGAATACATCACGCATTCAAACTTAATTCACAAATATACAGGGTAAAGCTATCAAATGGGGCTGAGGTAAGAGCCTCCCATAACCAGCCACTCTTAATTAAAAGAGAAACAAACAATGAATGGATAAGAGTAAAAGACCTAAATCTAAAAGAACAGGCTGCCGTGATAGGTGAAACTGGAATAGAATTTGCTGAAGTAACTTCCATAGAGGATTTGGGGGAAGGCGAGGTTTTTGATTTTGCTATAAATCCCTATTCTAATTTTATAGGGGGAAATCCGGCTGTAGTAGTACTGCACAATTCCAAATTCTACGGCGAGTCGCTGACACCGGACGAAAGCATATTCACAATAGAGAACGGACTTGCGTCTGTGCAGCCGATAGGCGATGTGGTCAAGTCCAGGACTGCTGAAAATGTTGCCGAGTTTGACGGGTCAGGAAGGATAGAAAAGGGGCAAATTAAGAGCTATATAGAGCACCCATTCAAGAAAGGCAAAAAGATATTCGAGATAAAAACTTCAACAGGCAGGAAAATAAAGGTAACTGACTACCACTCATTGTTTGCACTGAAGAACGGGAAAATTGCGGATATCAAGACAAGCGACATAACGCCAAATGACACGTACATGGCTGTGCCTTCCAGACTACCTGCACCGGAAACTTATGATTCAATAGACATACTTCAAGAACTGAAGGAAAGCGGGGAATTGAAAATCAGAAGCCCCCAGATAAAAGAGTTTGGTGCACTGCCAACAACAATACAAATAGACGAGGACATGGCAACTGTTATAGGGCTCTTTCTGGCCGAAGGGTCGTATACCACAAAACATGCCATAAGAATTACGAACGGACTGCCGGAATCAAAAGAAGTCGTGAGAAGATTCGCGACAAAGTACGGCATAAAGCTTACAGAATACGAAGATGACATGCTGCTAAATTCAAACCCGATGAAAATTGTTTTTGAAAAGATACTTGGTATCAGAACAGGAGCAGAAAACAAAAGCATACCGCCTAAATTAATGTCAATGCCACTTCCACTTATCAAAGCTATGCTTAAGGGCTATTACACAGGCGACGGCAGTGTTTATCCCCCAAAAATGGCTCATACGATTGAGGCAAGTACGATTAGCAAAAAACTGGCAAATGATCTCATGTACGTATTACTGTATTTTGGAATAGTTGCCAAATGCGTGCTCAAAAAAGAAAAGACAGGCAGCACATCTTACAGAATAATAATCCAGAGCCCGGAAGGCTTCCAAAAATTCTCTGAGATAGGATTTCTTGACAACAAAAGAAACCAGAGAATACAGAACTCCCCGAATTTGAAGAAGTTCAGCAAGGCACAGAAAATACCTATCTGGCCAGAGCTAAGAGAGATAATTAAATCTAACCAACGGCTCAATGCATGGTCTAATTCGAAAACAATAGGCAAAGAAATATTGGAAAAAGAATTGACCAAAATAGATGATCAAAAAGAAAAGTATCCAGATGTTTGGGATGTAATCAATTCAGAGATATTTTGGGATAGGGTAGTAGAGAAAAATGAGATAAATTATAGCGGGAATGTTTATGATGTTTCTGTAAATCCGAATGAGAATTTTTTGGCCGGTTTCGGCGGCATTTTCGCGCACAACAGTGAGGAAAACCTCAGGAAGGTCTTTGAGCAGGCAGAGAAGAACGCGCCCAGCATTGTGTTCATAGACGAGATAGATTCCATCGCACCCAAGCGCGAAGAGGTGAAAGGAGAAGTTGAAAAACGCGTAGTTTCGCAGATGCTCACTATAATGGACGGGCTGAAAGCAAGAGGAAAGGTAATAGTCATCGGAGCGACAAACATACCAAACTCGCTAGATCCCGCACTCAGGAGGCCAGGAAGATTTGACAGGGAGATAGAGCTCGGCGTGCCCAACAAGGACGGGCGCAAGGAGATACTGCAGATACACACGAGGGGCATGCCACTGGACAAGAAAGTTGACCTGGACAAGATATCAGAGATAACGTATGGCTATGTCGGGGCTGATATATCCGCACTCTGCAAAGAGGCTGCTATGTATGCTTTGAGGAGAATTCTGCCCAGTCTGAATGAAATCAAAGAAGACAAGCCTATTCCCACAGAGATCCTGAAGAAACTAATTGTGACAAATGAAGATTTTGACCATGCCCTGAAAATAGTGGAGCCTTCAGCAATGAGAGAAGTGCTCATAGAGATTCCCAATGTGAAGTGGGAGGATGTTGGCGGTTTACATGATGTGAAGAAGAAGCTCAAAGAAACAATAGAATGGCCGCTGAAATATCCAGATTCGTTCAAAAGGCTCGGCATCAGGCCGCCAACGGGCATAATTTTATACGGGCCGCCGGGGTGCGGGAAAACTTTGCTCGCGAAAGCTGTTGCGCATGAGAGCAATGCGAATTTCATTTCTGTAAAAGGGCCTGAACTCTATTCCATGTGGGTAGGGGAAACAGAACGACACCTTAGGGATGTATTTCGCAGGGCAAAGCAGGTTGCGCCGGCAATAATATTTTTTGATGAGATTGATGCACTTGTACCAAGAAGGGGCATGAACGCAGGCGACAACGTGTCGGAGCGCGTAGTTTCGCAACTGCTTGCAGAAATTTCCGGCCTTGAGGAGCTGAACGACGTCGTGGTCATAGCTGCAAGCGTTACGGGAGATACACCAATAATGATCAAAGACGAGCAGGACAGAATAAAACTCATCACGATAGGCGAGTTTGTTGGCCAATTCTATGACGATGGAGAAGAAGGCGTTGAAAAGCCAATAAAAGGATACAAATCTCTTGGCTTTGACCCTCTGATGGCTAAAACATCCAATGATCTAAGATTTGGAAATAGTGCGTTCAAAAATATAAGAAGTGTTTTCCGCCACAAAGTGGATGAAATATATGAAATAGAGTTCTTGGGAGGCAGAATAAAAACAACCGGCAACCATTCAGTTTTTGTCAGAACTCGCAATGGAATAAAAGCCAAACCTGTAAGCCAATTGCGAGCAGGGGAGTACCTTGTTGACTTGCCTTACAAAGCAAACAGAACCAACAAAAATCTCCGTGCAATCAGATCGCATATTTTTAGTGACTCTATGCGGCTGGAACTGCCAGTTTTCGAGGAAGACGAAATTCTAAAAGAAAAATACAATTTTTTGCTTAATTCGCAGTTGTCGCAGTCTACGATAGCGGAAACTATAGGAATAGCCCAGAAAACAGTATCATTATTGCAGCGACATGTTTCTGTTCCCAGTGCTATGAGTAAAAATTATTTCAAACACCACCTACCAGAATGGATAACAGTTACACCAGAACTTATGAGACTCTTTGGCTATTACACTGCCGAAGGTTATGCGCGGAAAGAAGTAGATTTTTGCTTTAACATAAACGAGGAATTATTGACAAGTGATGTGCAAAATATTATGGAAAACACTTTTGGAGTAAGAGCAGACTTCATTGGTGTTCGTGGAAACGCTGTAAATATTATCTATAGTTCCAAACCACTAGCTAAATTCTTTTCAAAACATTGCGGCAAAGACGCACATAACAAACACATCCCGTCATTTTTATTCCAAGCTCCAAGAAATTATTTCTTAGAATTTCTAAGAGGCTATGCAGCTGGCGATGGGCATAAAAATAAAAGAGGCGGAATAGAGATTACAAGTGCAAGCAAGCAACTTATACTAGAGTTGAACTGGCTTTGCAGAATGCACGGAATAAAATCTTATTTTAACAAATTTTCTCACTCTAATCGGGCAGTAATAAAAAGCATAAAGAAAATACCTTATAATGGATATGTATACGATTTGTGCGGCTGCGACAATGAAGCATTCTTTGGTGGTGAAATCCCAATACTTTTGCATAACACCAATAGACCTGATATCCTTGATCCTGCACTCCTGCGGCCGGGAAGATTTGACAGGCAGATCCTTGTTCCAACACCGGACGATGAAGCACGGACGGCTATACTTAAGGTTCATACAAAAGACATGCCGCTTGCTGAAGATGTTGATCTAAGGTGGGTTTCCAAAGAAACAGCGGGCTATTCTGGCGCAGATTTAGAGGCACTGGTAAGAGAGGCTGGACTGAATGCCATGAGAAAGGATTACAATGCACAGCAAGTAACAGCAAAGGATTTTGCCCACGCCCTCAAGGAGGTCAAACCTTCTGTTACACAGGAAATGAATGAATTCTATGCAAGCATAATAAAGAGGAGGAAAGCCCAGATTTTGGAAGACGAGGTTGCGACTTATACAGGATAATGGTCCAGATAGCAGTAGAAAAAATGATAGGTGAGTCGCGTGCTGGCATGAACCTCGGCGTAATGGAGCTTGGCAATAAGAAAAATAAATTCCTAGGTGCTTTCTACCTGGATGAAAGTACAGTAAGAAGCATTTCTTACAGCATATGCAGCCAAATGCTTGGAGAGAATCATCCTGCAACGCAGATGACTATTGATAGAAGACTTGGACAGAGGAATGGACTATATCGGATAAACGAAACTCAAAAATTTAAAAACAAAAAAAACACGCAGATGATACGAATGAAGCTCATGAGATGCATGGTTTGTGAGATGCCGTCAGTCATGACAACAAAACGCGGCGAGATAGAGGCTGCGTTCTGCGCGGAACACATGCCAAA
>CAYJMB010000010.1:11326-18578 GCA_964371455.1 uncultured archaeon
TGACAACAAAACGCGGCGAGATAGAGGCTGCGTTCTGCGCGGAACACATGCCAAAGGAAAAAGGACAAAACTTACACATGCAGATAGCCGTATCGATAAGAAACTACTTCTAAATCACAGGGGAATTACGAAAGCAAAAGGCAAGACAAATCGCATCGGTATAAAAGAACAACAATCAAGAAAAATACAATGCCTAACAGAATCGAAGTCTGCGTTAAACAGGGGCTGTTTGATGCGCAGAGACACATTGACTCACAAAGGATTGCTAATGCTTTCGGCCTTGATGCCGACGTCGAGTACGTAAAGGTTTATACTGAAGATCTCGGTCTGAAACCAGAAGAAGTTGAAAGATTCAGCAGAGAACTCAGGCATCCGCTGGTCAATGATGCGGCAATAAATGGCAGCGTAAATTTCCGCCATGGCGAAGAATATACACATGTCATAGAAGTCGGCTATAAACCAGGCGTCATGGATCCGGAAGGCCGCTCTGCCAAGCTACTCGCGGAGATTACACTTGGCAGAAAAATACCTTTTGAAAGAAATGTGTCTGTCCGCCACCAGAGAAGAATAAGAAGCAAAACGCCGCTGAGCGACGTGCAATTGAGAAAGATTGCCGGCCTTTTTTACAATGATACGGTCCAAAGTTATAGGATATTTTCCGAAGACGACCTTAAGACAGGGTTACCGGCGTACATGCCAGAGGTCAGGCTGCCGCCTCCTGAACATATAGTGCATTACGATCTCGGGGAGGAACTGGACTTCCAGAAATATTTTGACGGACTGAAAGAAAAAGACGAAAAGGCCCGACAAGACGGGATAAGAAGGGCAGAAAAATGGCAAAAATTATTCGAGATGATGCAAGGAAAATATTTATCACCGGCTGATTATTTTTTGAACAAAGAGTTCCGAAGAGCTGCTAACTGGCTGAGAGTGAGCGAAGACAGGTCTCTTGCGCTGAATATCGAAGAAATGCGCGCGATATATGGCCGCCGGCAGAGTCCTAAATTCCTTACAGACAGGGAAAATGTCGGGCTGTCGGCAAAGACAACAGATACTGAGCTGGAACTGTATGGCTCGACGTGGTCCGAGCACTGCAAGCACAAGATCTTCAACGCAAGAGTGACGTACAGGGAAGGCGACGAGAGAGAGGTTTTTGAGCACGGGATTTTCACGGAGTTCATCAAGGAGCCGACACTGGCAATACAAAAGCAAAAACTAGGCCTCATCAAGTCCGTGCTCTGGGACAATTCAGGCGTGGTGGATTTAGACCCAGCATCAAAATTTTATGTCTGCTTCAAGTGCGAGACGCACAACAGCCCGTCGTTCATGGAGCCCTACGGAGGCGCGATAACAGGCATAGTTGGCGTTTACAGGGATCCGCTTGGCACAGGACGTGGATCGCAGCTCACGTTCGGTGTGTGGGGCTATGCTACGGGTTCTCCGTTTTACAGTGGAAACTTAAGACCGCCACTTCACCCGGAACAGCTACTGGACGGCATCCATCGCGGAGTCCGAGATGGAGGAAACAAACACGGCGTCCCGACAGCCATAGGCGGAACGTTCTTCGATGACAGCTACATAGGCAAATGCCTTGTCTATGCAGGTGCTGCAGGACTTATTCCGAAAGATGTTGCAGGAAGGCCCGGTTATGAGAAATGGATCAAGCCAGGAGACAGGTGCATTGCCGTTGGTGGCAGGGTAGGCAAGGACGGTATTCATGGAGCGACTGCATCGTCTCAGGAATTCAGCGAAACAACCCCTGCGGGACATGTCCAGATAGGAGACCCGTATACACAAAAGAATGTCCAGGAATTCATGCTTGATGCTCTAGCCGAGGGCCTGATAAATTTTGCCCAGGACAGCGGAGCAGGCGGCACAGCATCGGCTGCAGGAGAGATGGCGCAGCATTCCGGCGGGGCAAAAATCCATCTTGACAGAGACTTGTTCAAATACGAAGGCCTTGCTTCCTGGGAAAAGCTCCTGTCCGAATCGCAGGAAAGAATGTTTCTTGCTGTTGATCCCGGCAACATAGACAAATTAAAAGTTCTCGCAGAAAAATGGAGCGTTGAATGGAGAGATATCGGCGAGTTCAATGACACTGGCTATTTCCACGTGATGGACAGGCAGGAAACAGTCGCATTTGCTGATATGGAATTCCTGCATAAGGGAGTACCGCAGAAAACTCTTAACGCCGCGTGGATAACGCCCCAAGAGAGAGGCCTTACCGAGCCAAGCCAGGAATTCTATGAAAAGATTCTGGAGCAAGATCCAACCGATATTCTCCATTCCATTCTCAGAAGGGAGAATATCGCAAGCAAGGAATTTCTGCAGCGCGAATACGACACTAGGGTGCAGGGCAGGACAGTGATACCTGCTTTCATAGGGAAAGACAGCGATGTTCCCAGCGACGCATTTGTGCAGAAGATAGAATACGGGCTTGAGAGCGGAATCGCCTGCGGCATAGGCATGAACCCGAGTTACAGCAAGATAGACACCTACAACATGGCGATGATGGCGGCAAACGAAGGCCTGATGAGAGTGGTTGCTGTCGGGGCTGATCCTGACAGAGCTGTTAATAATGGAAACTACTGCTGGCCGGGAGTCCTGCCCGATGAAAGCAACGACTCTGAATACAAAATGGCACAACTCGTCAGGGCTGCGAAGGCGCAGAGAGACTTTGCGCTTGTCACCGGAGTTGCCACCATATCGGGCAAGGACAGCATGAAAATACAGGGGAACATTCTTAACGATAAGGGAGAGCGACAGCGTGTCTACGGGCTGCCGGCAATACAATTCGCGACAATTGCTTTTGTGCCCGATGTAAAGAAGTGCGTTACCTCTGATTTCAAGATGGTTGACGATGCGATATACCTTGTCGGCCCCCAAACAAGAGATGAGCTCGGCGGTTCTGAATTATACCAGATGTACGGCAAAGTTGGGCTTAATGCGCCTAATGTGGACACAAGAATGTCCATGGATATCTACCGCAGGCTTCATCACGCCATGGAAAAGGAATATGTGGAATCTGCAAAAGTCTGCGCAAAGGGCGGGATTGCAGTGGCGGCTTCCACTGCCGCATTTGCCGGCGGGGTTGGGGCTTACATTGACCTTGGAGCTGTTTATACAGATATTGCTCATGACGGCAATGCAGATCTCAAGCTGCTCTATTCGGAAACAGCTTCGAGATTTGTGGTAAGCGTTATGCCAGATAATGCAAGAAATTTTGAGCAGACGATGGGCCATTACGCCAGGAGAATTGGATATGTTACACACGGCAGCTTTGAAGTCACAGGCGTCAACGGAGAGGCCGTAATCAATGAAGCCAGTTCGCTGAACCTGAAAAGCAGATGGCAGTCCACGTTCAGGCATAAAAACTATCAGGGTGATGACACATTCCATTAGCAAAGCCAAGGGCGATAGTAATAATGGGACACGGAATAAACTGCGACAGGGAACTTGAGTATGCGCTGCAGAAAGCAGGGGCAGATGCGGCAAGGGTGCATGTAGACGAGCTTATCGCAAGGCCGCACATACTGAGAGAATCCCAGATATCCGCACTACCAGGCGGCTTCTCCTATGGCGACGACACGTTTGCGGGAAATATATTTGCAAAAAAGATAATTTACAGCCGCCTCAAAGATGCAATAGCAGGACAGCTGGAAAAAGAGAACTTATTTTTTGGTGTGTGCAACGGCAACCAGATTGGAAGCATGATGAACCTGATTCCGGTATTTGAAGGATGCTTTTCAGAGCCGGAAACCGTTTTCACGTACAACAATTCCGCAAGATACGAGGACAGGGGAAATATTCACCTGAAAGTCGTGAGCCCGAAATCATACTGGCTCAGCGGGGTAGACATGCTGAGGAATATTCCCGTGGGGCACGGTGAAGGAAAATTCTACACCACACCAGAAACCTTGAAAGCGCTGTATGAAAGAGGACTGGTTGCACTGAAGTACGTACGTGAAGACGGCTTGCCTGCGAACGGAGCCTATCCAGCAAACCCAAACAGTTCCCTGGACGACATAGCAGGCATCGCCTCTGAACAGGTACTGTTGCTCATGCCGCACCTGGAGCGGGCTATATATCCATACAATCAGGATGGATGGACAAGAAGAAAATCGGAGTTGAAGAGAAAGGGACTGACTCCTCCTGAAGAAGGTGACGGTATGAAGATATTCAGGAATGCTGTTAAGTATTTCGAATGAAATCAGGAGATGATTTAGATGATCTTGGAAGTCGATGAATACATAAGCAATGTTATAAAAAAGGGAGATGAAGGATCGGAACTGCTGGCAGCACTATGCGCGCCTACCCTGAAAAATTCTGAGTATATAGAAGTTCTTTCCAGTGGGGTGGGCGGACTGGCTGTCCTAAGGGTGCCGGAAGGCTACAATGTAGCTGCTCATACTTCTACCGGAAATCCAGACAGATTAGATGTCGTGGAGCACACAGAATCGCTGATGGATAATCTGTATCGGGATGCAGAGGCTTTCGGATCAAAACCTCTGGCAGTGGTCGACGTCGTAGATGCAAGTGAGGGGCAGAAAGAAATTCTAAGAAAAATAGGCGAAACGCTTGCCACCAAAGCGGATGAAGGGCGGATAGCAGTTATAAATGGCGAATTGGCTATTCTCGGATCGAGAGTTACTTGCGATGCCAATATATCAGGAACATTGATAGGTATCGTCCCAGATTCTACGACCCCAGGGCTCTATGAAAAAAATGGCGTAAAATATGCTGTATTCGTCTCGGAGGGAAGAGCAGTCCATGCAAATTCTGACGGCGTCGGAACAAAGACAGAATTTTATGAAAGAGCGGAATTTTATGAACGCGCATTAATGGATTCTCTGGCAATGAAACTTGATGATTCGTCAAAAAACGGAGCCAAAGCTAAAGCTGTATTTGATGTTGTAGAAAGGTCTGGTGACATATATACAGAAATTTTAGACAGGGAAGCAAAAATGCTTGGCAGCGAAATGGGATTTGAATATGTGCTACTTCACGAAGAAATTGGCAATAGATTGCACGGCTGGCGTGAAGGGGCGCCTGTATACAATATAAGCGGTTCTTCTGTCACTGTGATAGACGAAGAGCGACTGCGAAATCCGCCAGTTCCTAGCGCTGGCGATTATGTTGTTGCAATGAGAGGATGGTCCAATCCACGATCTAATGGAATAACGGAAAAAAGAAAATCAATGGTCAGAATGTTTGGAAATAACTGGCACGAAACGCGAGAAGGACGGATATTTATGGAATTTCTTACAGAGCCGTCAATCGTATTCTACCCTGTATTTAACGAGCTCATAGACAAAGGACTTGCTACAAGTGTCACACACATGAGTGGTGGCGCATTCAAAGGGAAACTGGCAAAGCCCTTGGCAAAGCATGGGTTGTATGCTCCACTTGAAGAGCTTTATCAACCAGATTGGAGAGAACTTGCATTAGGCGGGTTTGGATTCACGCCGGCAGAAGTAGCGTACGCAAAATGGCCCATGGGCAATGACGCGTTCATCACGACAAAAAGACCGGAAGAAGCAATTGAGCTCATCGGCAGATATGGATTGGAAGCACATGTTGTAGGGCAAGTTGAAAAAGCCAAAGAAGGAAGAATAGGAATAGAGTTGATAGGCATAAAGGGTTCTGACGGAAAGGATGTCTATTTCTCCGGGTAATAACTGAGAATGCTCACTTATGGTATTTCCCCCAGACTTCGGCGAACTTCATGAAGTTGTCCAGAATTTTCAGGCCATCGCCGCCGAGCTCGGGGCAGAAGTGGACGCCGAAGAAAGGATTTTCCATATGAGCAATTATTTCAAAGTCATATCTCTGCGATGATGCAAAGACGTCAAAATTCTCCGGCAGATCGTCAATGCCGTGCTGGCAGCTGTTGACTGCAGAAAATATTTTCTTCATGTCAAGGACAAGAGGAGAGGGGCGCTCGACCTTTACTTTGATTTGCTTTTCAAATTTTGATACAACAGGCTTTGATCCGAAAGCCGATGCGAGAAAAACAGATCCCATGCCCAGTCCGAGGAGCGGCTTGTTAAATTTTTTTATAAGATCGATGTTCGCTTTCTGGTTCTTCATATCGCCGTCGGTAAGAATGTAGGCGGATGCCTTTAGCTGCCCCGCTTCTGCAGGCTTGACTATTTGCTTGGATGACCTGACAAGACGCGCAATTTCCTCAGCACCTCTTCCATTGTCAACAATGGCCAGCATTTTTATCTGATTATCATCTTTTAACAAATCTTTTAAAGCTTGTTCAGGTTTTTCTGTCTTGATTTTAGAACATTTTACATTGAACCTACTATAACAAAAGCCACAGTAAAAAACATCACTTAGTTATCACTATTGGCTTGTCTTTTACGATGATACTGTGCTCTGCCTGCGAGACTAAAGCGCCACTAACTTCGCGCAGGGCCGGATATTCATACAAGATATCCCTTTCTCTGAGCTCACGCATGGCAAGTCGCAGCTTGAATAGCGACTCAACAGGCAGCCAACGCTCAGAAAAGGGCAGGCTTCCTCTTGATGCGGCAAACTCTATTACCTTTCTCGCTTCCTGATTCCTGACAGGCTTTGGCTGGTCAATGCGGAAGATCGTTACCGGTTCTGAGTCTTTCACTTTTCCGGCGCCTGTTGTAGCGAAGGGCTCAATGGCTATTGTCTGACCTTCTTTCAGGACATACGTGCTTGTGAATTTTACATTAGGCACAGAGGGCGCATCGTGCAACCAATAATGTCCAAGGCCATGACCTGTAAGATTAGAAATGGGATTGAAACCAAACTCTTTTATTGTCCCCTCAATGGCCGCAGATACATTAGAAAGCATATTTCCTGTATAGCATTGGTCTAGTGCAGCCTGCAAAGCTGCAGCACTTGCATCTACTAAATTTTTGTCTTCAGACCTGAAAGCAATTGTATAAGCAGTATCAGCAACGTAGCCATCGATATGCGCACCAATATCAACCTTGAGGAGGGCGCCTTCTGGAATTCTTGATGAGTCCCCTTTGCCTGGAGAAAAGTGGGCTGCGATTTCGTTGGCAGAGAGGCAGGCAGGGAAGCCGGGCTCAGCACCCTTTTCGCGGATGAGATTTTCTATTTTTTCGGCAACTTCTGAGAACAACATGTCTTCTTTTATAAATTTCCTGCTCTCTTCACGGGCTTCGGCAATAATTCTGCCGGCTTCCTTGAACTTTGTAATGCGGTCTTCGTCGTCCATGCAGATTAATTTAGGAATAAGCTTAAA